>DJVN01000134.1 GCA_002441205.1 Syntrophaceae bacterium UBA6255
CGGCTGCAATGTTCATAATTGTTTTTATCACGGCTGCCGATGCAGTGCATGATGGCGATGGTCTGCGGCTCCTTCCCGTCGCGCATTGTCACCTTGCCGCCGGTCGGACCGGCGGAGTTGAATAATCTTTCCACTTCCAGCGCGTTGTAAACGCCCGGATATTTGCCGTAGCCGTATTGAACAAGCGGCTTCGTATCCATCAGATCATAACCGGTGGCGACAATAACCGCTCCGACTTTCACCGTGGAGAAGCTATCCTCTTGTTCAAAATCAATCGCTTTTTGCTCGCAGACTTTCTGACAGAGCTTGCATTTGCCTTTGATAAAATACGTGCAGGCTTCCCGGTCAATAACCGGTTTTTGCGGCACGGCCTGCGGGAAGGGAATGTAAATGGCCTTTTTCTTCACCAGACCTTCATCCCATTCGGAGATACCTTTACCGGGACATTTTTCCGTGCAGGCCAGACAGGCGTTACATTTGCTGTGATCGACATATCGCGCCTTCTGCTTGACAGTAATATCAAAATTCCCGACATATCCCTTGACTTCGCTTACTTCACAATAAGTCATCATGGTGATGTTTTTATGCTGTAATACGGCATCCATCTTGGGTGTCAGAATACAGGCGGAGCAATCGAGCGTCGGAAAAGTCTTGTCGAACTGCGCCATATGCCCGCCGATGGTGGAATTCTTTTCCACCAGATAGACTTTCTTGCCGGTATTGGCCAGCTCCAGCGCCGCCTGAATGCCGGCGATGCCGCCGCCGATCACCATGACATCGGGATTGACATCGATAACCCGTGAAGTCAGCGGAGCGAGGAGTCGCGCGCGGTTTACCGCGCCATTGAGCAGCGCTTTCGCTTTGGCCGTTCCTTCTTCGATATCATGCGTGACCCAGGAAACCTGCTCACGGATATTGACAATGGTCACCAGATATTTATTCAGACCGGCGTTTTCAAGAACTTTGCGAAAAGTCTGCTCGTGCATCAGGGGAGAACAGGCCGACACAATGACACGATCAAGTTTGTGCTCCTTGATATCGTTGGCGATCATTTCCTGCCCTGGCGTGGAACACATGAATTTGTAGTCCTTTGCCACGACCACATCAGGCAGTGTGGCCGCGAACTGCGCCAGTTCGCTTACCTGAACCGTTTTAGCTATATTCAAACCGCAGTGGCAAACAAAAACACCAATTCTGCTCATAGAATCTCCTAACTTAATTTACATCAAAATCGTTGCATCGATTTTTGTATCTTCAATCTTTAAGCTTTGCAGGTAAAATCAAGATCGGCAGCGCCCGCCATTAACTCTTCCATATTGACGCCCAGACTCTCCAGAAAGAGTTCCGTCACGTCTTTGATTTTAATCTGTTCATCGACATTGAGCGTCCGGCTGCTGTCCTCAAACATCGTGATGCAGTAAGGACAGGACGTTGCCAGAACCGTCGCACCGGTCGCCATCGCTTCTTCAATCCTCAGATCACTCAGGCGCTCACCTTTGAGTTTTTCCATCCACAGGCCGCCGCCGCCACCGCCGCAGCACATGCTCTGCTCGCGGTTTCTGCCCATTTCCACAAAATCAATCCCGGGAATGGCTTTGAGAATATCGCGGGGTGCGTCGTAAACGCCGCTGTGTCTGCCCAGATAACAGGGATCGTGGTATGTAACCTTGAGTCCGCCAAAATCTTTTTTCGGCGTCAGTTTTCCTTCTTTGATTAATTTGTCAAGCAACTGGCTTAAATGCAGGACATCATAATCCTCACCGTATTCTTTCTTGAACGTGGCCAGACAATGCGGTGAAACAGTGATGATCTTGTCAACGTTGTTGGTCTTGAAATAATTCAGATTGTTCTGCCGGAGTCGCTCGAAAAGCTCCAGATCGCCCACTTTTCTCAGACTCTCGCCGCAGCAATTCACTTCCACGGAAGGCATGCCCCAGTTCAAACCAGCCAAATTCAATACTTCAGCCGTTGCCTTGGCCAATTTGACATTGCGGGGATCGTAGCAGACGGTGCAGCATGTCCAGAAAAGATATTCGGTATCCTTTGAATAAAGAGGATATTTGTCTTTTGCCCAGTCGTTTCGTTTTTCCGGATCGCCGGACCAGGGATTGCCGCGCGCCGACAGGGAACCGACGAAAGCCCGCAGACTCTGTGGCAGCATGCCTCCGCCGCTGTAGACGTTGCGGATTGCCGTAACCACGTCAATGAGTTCCACGCCGCGGGGACATCGGTCAACACAGAATTTACAGGTTGAACATCCCCACATAAAATCTTCAATGCCATCCAGACCAAGCTGGCCGTAACGAACCAGTTTTCGGATATTGAAATGCGTAATCGGTGTCCAGGGACAGGTCCCCGTGCAGGTTCCACACTGATAGCATTTTTTCAGCGCCTCCCCGCCGGCATCGACAATAGCCTGAGACATCTCCAGATAGGGCGTTACTGTTTGCGACATTCAACTTCTCCCATCATTAATAATTTTGTCAGCACAAAAATCAAACGGCAATTCCGTTTTACCGGATCAGTTGTCAGAGGAACTTCGCATTGTTAAAAAAAGGGAACCCTCTGGTTCCCTAAAAAATAATTTTTAAAGACTCGGAGACGTTTTTTAGTATTCCGGTGTCAGCTTATCCAGTTCGGCCAGAGAAAAGACAGGGCCATCCTTACAGACATATTTACTGCCCACATTGCAGCGGCCGCATTTGCCGATTCCGCATTTCATTCTCATTTCCAGAGAGGTGATAATATTTTCCTTGGAAAAGCCCAGATCGAAAAATACCGGCAGCGTAAAGCGGATCATGATCGGAGGTCCGCAGATCACCGCCACGGCGTTTTCCTTGCTGGGTGCTACTTCTTTGCAAACCGTGGGAACAAAACCTTCCCTTCCCTTCCACGTGGCATCACCTTTATCAACGGTAACATTAAGATTGATATCCGTTCTCTTGCCCCATTCGATCAGTTCATCTTTATAAAGGAGCAGGCCGGGATTTCGCGCGCCGTAAATAACCGTGATATTGCCGAAGCGTTTACGGTTGTCTTCGAAAAGCATGTAATTGATCAGTGAGCGCAGGGTGGTGAAGGCAAATCCACCGCCGACGATGACGATATTTTTGCCGGCCAGAAAGTCCAGCGGCCAGGAATTACCCAAAGGACCTCGAAGCCCCATCATAGTGCCTTCTTCCATTTCGTGGAGCGCCGAAGTAACCACGCCGGCTTTCTGCACCGTGAATTCCACGTAGCCTTTCTGCGTTGGAGAAGAAGCTATGCCAATCGGCGATTCGCCTTTCCCGAAGATGGAAAGTTCGCCGAATTGTCCGGGAATATAGGCGTATTTCTGTTCATCTTCCGGATTCACGAATTTGAAACGGAATGTTTTAATGTCTTTGGTATCGACCTCGGTAATGATTTTATCCACTACAACGGGATAAGGTATGTACGGGTTCTGCATTACTAACTCCCTGATTATAATTTTGAAATATCTTCAACAATTTTTCTGATATCAATATTCACAGGACAAGACATGACGCATCTGCCGCAACCCACACAGGCAATGGCGTTGAACATGTCCACATAATATTTGAATTTGTGCATGGTGCGCTGACGCCATCTTTCTTTCTGCGAGGAGCGCGGGTTGTGTCCCGATGTTTCCTTGGTAAACAGCGGAAACATACAGGAATCCCAGGAACGAATACGGACACCATCACTGCCCTTCACCTCGTCACTGATATCGAAGCAATGACAGGTGGGACACATATAAGTGCATGTACCGCAAGCCAGACATTTGCCATAGATCGTATTCCAGAAGGGATTGTCAAAATTCTTATCCAGAATCGGTTTGATTTCATGAGCGGGTATTTTGGATTTAATCGCCGCTTTGGCCTGGGCTGCGATTTCGTTTTTCTTCGTTTCGGCCGCGGCGTCGGCTTTGGTATCGCCGAAGTAAGAAGCGAGTTTTTCGCCTTTGGGCGTAATAAATTCAACCAGATAGTCAGAACCGATGTCTGTCAGGAGAATATCCGCACCATCCGCAGAAACAGGCTCGCCGTCAACAGACGTGCAGAAGCAAGTCGCATAAGGTGGCTTGACACACGCCAGAGAAATCACCGTCGTGTTCTGTCTTTTGGCAATGTAGTAGCCGTCCTTGTATTTTTCCTGGTCAAAAAGTTTGTCGAGCAGGACGAAACTATGAGCATCGCAGGGACGCACACCGAACAATACCGATTCATCTGCTTTGTTTTCTTCAGCGGAAAAAACCATCCCCTTGGGAGTGCGGGTATATTTCATCATGGTTTCCGTGTGCGGGAAGAAAANNTCGGCGCGTTTTTGGAATTTAAATAAGCAAAGTGGGGCTCGGCGTTTTTCTGCAAAGGTTCGAAAAGAACATTATCTTCTTTTTTTACCGGTGCCCAGACAAGGAGTTTCTCGGCCATTTTTTTGGCAATGCCCGCCAGGGCATCTTTTTTTATTAAACGTTTTTCCATATTTTTTCCTAATTAAGAATTTAATGAGACCCAAGCTTCAGAAGTGCAACGCGCTGAAGCTTGCTGGTCGAATTATCCAACTCATGAAACTTAGCGGGATAATATCAATATGTCATCTGTTTTCATCACCCATAATTAAAATAATAATTCGCTTACATTTTATTAAATCAGCCCGAACTGCGTCAACAGCGGCCGGGGGTCAAAAATATGCGATTTGAACGTATCTTTCGATCCGGGAAGCCCCATCGCCAACGATATCAATTCCGTGAAATAAAATATAGGCAGTTTTTTTCCTTCGCTGGGACGCATATCCAGATTGGCCATACACAGCGGACACGCCGTAACGACGCAGTTCGCGTCCGCTTCACGGGCGGCGTTCATCAACCGGTCACACATCTCCACCACAATGGCGGTTTTACTGATTGCCAGCGAACCGCCACAGCAATCGGTCTTATACGACCAGTTTTTGACATCCGCGCCGATGGCGTTCATCATTTTATCCAGCATAAAAGGATTTTCGTAATTCTCGAATTGACAAACTTCAGGCGGACGCAGCAATAGACAACCGTAATAGGAAACAGGCTTGAGTCCGGAAAGCGGCTTGACGACCTTCGCAGCCAACGCATCAATTCCGATATCATTATAAATGATGTCAATGGGATTACGAATCGCTATGCCGCCCTGATATTTCGCTCCGATGATGCCTTCAATTTT
Source organism: Syntrophaceae bacterium UBA6255 (assembly GCA_002441205.1). Taxonomy (GTDB): domain Bacteria; phylum Desulfobacterota; class Syntrophia; order Syntrophales; family Smithellaceae; genus Smithella. Next base: position 5,196 of record DJVN01000134.1, read on the forward strand.
TGCTCTGAGATCCTTATCGGCTTTTAAATGGTGTTCGGCTGTTTTAAAACGGTTGAAACAAGCGGCACAGGGTACCATGACATCCATCGCATCTTTTTCCGCGGCAATCAGGTTTCGCGCCGGCAGGGCAATGGACAAATCAAAATTTGTATTGTGCGCGGACGAAGCTCCGCAGCAACACCAGTCGTCAACTTCCTTCAACTCGATGTCGAGGGCGCGACTGACGGCCTTCATGGACTGATCATATTCTTTTCCCGTCGCGTGCAGCGAACAGCCCGGATAGTATGAAACTTTCAACTCTAGCCTCCTTATACGGCTTTTTAAAAAGTCCATCTGCCGCGTTGCGCATCGTCCTTCGTCATTGCGACGTATGAAAAAATACGTCTCACTCCTCGCGACTCGCGCGCCTTGCATCTGGAGCTTTTTCTTAAAGCCGTCCGTTTGCGTATATTGTTTCTAAAAACTTTTACTCCTATGAGTGCTTTGTTTTTTCAAAAATATTTCTGACTGATTTCATGTCTTTCGTCCGCGGAGACAGCAACGCCAGCTTGCCTTTCATAAACATATCCAGACCCAGCAGCGCATCGGAGAACAAATCTCCGGATTTGAGTTTGTACTGCACCATCATCATCGGTTCATTAATCCGTCCGCCGAACTTCATACCGGAGAGGAATGCTTCGTGGAACTTCAGAACATTCGCTTCGCGGACGGTGCCGTTCTCTATGGCCATCTGCCGGAGCACATCCATCATGCTGGCGATGTCCACCTGATTGGGACAGCGGGTAATGCAGGTTTCGCACGACAGACACATCCAGATGGTTGAACTGTTGAGTACCTTGTCGCGCTGGCCGTTCTGAATCATCTTTATAACCTTGTTGGGGTTATATTCCATGTGTTTGGTCATGGGACATCCAGCTGTACACTTGCGACAATGATAACAAGCCTGTAGCGGTACTCCGTGTATTTTTTTGTTTACTTCTTCCAGAAAAGTTTCCATGTAAACTCCATTCACTCAAACTGATTATGGGTTGAAGACAAAGTCTCCTTTATCGTGATGTTCATCGAATTTGCCCAGCGGCGGCATGTCTTCCATTGAGGAACCGGCGCGGTTCCCGAAAAACTCAAAGCAGTCCTTGTCGAGTTTCTTGAGGAACTTCCTCAGATCTACGCCCATCGGGCAGACGGAAATACAGGAACCGCAATCAACACAGCGCCCGACCATGTGGTACAGCCGCATGAACTGAAATACCTGGGTATCGGTCGCGTCTTCGCCGATACCCACCCACTGCGGCTGACTTTGTTCGACAAAACAGGTCGGGCAATAGCAGGATGGACATGCCTGACGGCAGGCATAACACCGGATGCATTTTTCCATTTCCTTGGTGAAATAAGCCCAACGTTCTTCAACAGATTTGCCTTCGAATTCCTTGATTTCGTCATATTCCGCGTCCGGATTCATTGCCGGGGCGGGAGAACCGATCATGACATCCGAAATAATCGGATTGTTAAAACGGCAGGTCTTGCAGTTATCCGCGAGAACATCTTTGAAAGCAACGGTCTTATCACCATCGGATGTCTTCATCTTGATTTGGCCGCCGTCGAGCGATCCTTCGATGATATCCGCGCCGCCTATGGCAACCTTCAAGCCTTTGCCGTCCACGTAGCCATCACAGGGCACGCCGATGATATAAACTTCATCGCGTCCATACTGTCTTTCCTGCAAATGAATAATCAGTGAACGGGTGGTGCAGCCACGAGCAATGACACCGACGATTTTTTTCTTCCGGTCTTCCGGTTTGACTCTTTTCTGGGAGTTTTTATGTTGAGTAATCAGGTCATGAACGTACTTGGCCAGATTCTGTGTACAGAGATTATTCCACACCAGTTTCTCCGTTTCTTCCGGCTTGGTAATGAAACAAGGCGTCGCCGTTAACGGTAAAGTGCCTTTTTCATAACCGACAATGACATCAACCTTTTTTTCCAGAAGCAGCCTGTTTGCTTCTTCCCTCAATTTCGTTTCGATGTTTTCCACAGTGATGATTCCCCGTTAATTTTTATTGCAAAAGTTTAATTAATCTTTTTTATCAATTTATTAGCCGGTCCCAGCGCCTTTATTTTCTCCGTAGCGCCTTTGATGACCTGTGCCCATCTGTCACCTTCGGAGGCGGAAACCCAGGTAAATATGGTTCTGTCGCCTTCCACGCCGATGTAGTTCAGGAAACTTTTTAACGTCGCAAACTTGCGCCGTGCCACCAGATTTCCCGAGATATAGTGGCATTCACCCGGGTGTCAACCCGAAACCAGAACGCCGTCGGCGCCGGACTGCAGGGCTTTCACGATATAAAAAGGATTGATCCTTCCCGTGCAGGGAACGCGGATGATGCGCACATTGGTCGGATACTGAATTCTGCTGATACCCGCCAGATCGGCGCCCGCGTAGGTGCACCAGTTGCAGACAATGGCAACGAATTTCGGTGTCCATTCTTTGTTTGCTAAATTTTCAGCCATATATTCTCCTTCAATCGGCTTGCCGGTCTTTAGCCGTTAGCCTTCGTTTAAATTATAGATCTGCGCCAAAACTTCTTCGTTGTTGAAACCGTTGAGGTCCACGGCATTCATGCGGCAGGACGCCGTGCACACGCCGCAACCCTTACAAAGCACCGCGTTGACTTCGGCACAGCCTTCCGCCACGTTCACGCTGATCGCGCTGTAGGGACAGTTGATTTCGCAAAGACCGCACGCGGAACATCTTTCTTTATTGACATAAGCTGTCTTGCCTTCCGCTTCAATGTAATCAAGGCAGAGAACCATGACGGCACGGGAAACAGCGGCGTTGGCCTGCGTGACGGTTTCATCGCTGAACTTGGGCGAATGGGACATGCCGCACATGAAAACGCCGTCGGTCGCGAAATCGACTGGGCGCAATTTGACGTGCGCTTCCATGAAGAAGCCATCCTGATTGGTCGGAACTTTCAGCATATTGCCGATGGTCGCGTTTTCCGGATTCGGCACAACACCGATGCTCAGAGCAACGACATCAGCGGGCAGATTTACCTGCTCATTAAGAATCGGGTCAAATACCCTGACTTCCGCTTTATCGCCGGCGGCCACCACTTCCGGTTTGCGGTCTTCTTCATAAGATATAAATTTGATATTCAGTTCGCGCGCTTTCTTGTAATAATCTTCTTTGAAAGCAAAGGTGCGGATATCACGGTAAAGGATGGTAATGTCGCGGGAGGGATCCGCCGCTTTGAGTTCCAGCGCGTTTTTGATCGCTTCGGAGCAGCAGTAACGGCTGCAATACGGTCTTTCCTTGTCGCGGCTTCCCACGCACTGAATCATAACAATATTCTTCACGGCGGCGAGTTTGGAATCCCTCTCGTAAATCATGGTTTCCAGTTCTCGCTGTGTTTTCACCGCCGCGTTCTGGCCGTAGAGATATTCTTTGGGCTTGTTCTCGTAGGCGCCGATGGCGACAATCACCACGCCGTGTTCAAATACTTTTTCTCCGTCTTTGGCTTTGACGGTGGTCTTATAATTGCCGATGAAACCTTCGATCTTCTCAATCTTGGCTCCGGTCGTCACCGTGATCAACGGATTCTTGTACACTTTATCCAGCAGGCTCTTCAAATGAGCGCGTGTATCCAGGCCTTCCAGTGTTTTATAAAGATGATTATAATTGCCGCCTAGCCGGTCTTCCTTTTCCACGATGAAGGAGGCAAATCCCTGATCGGCCAGCGACAGAGCCGCGGTCATTCCGGCCAGACCGCCGCCGATAATCAAAGCCTGATGATTGACGGATAACTGACCGGGTTTTAACGGTTTGAGATACTGGGCTTTGGCGACAGCCATGCGCAGGAGGTCTTTGGCTTTTTCCGTGGCCGCTTCCGGTTCGTGCATATGCACCCACGAATCCTGGTCGCGGATATTGGCCATCTCGAAGAGATACCGGTTGAGGCCTGCCTTTTCGCAGTTTTCCTGGAACAGCCCTTCATGGGTTCTGGGTGAGCAGGATGCCACAACCACTCGGGTCAGATTCTGTTCTTTAATAACTTCGGCCATCTTCACGGCAGTATCCTGCGAGCAGGTGAAAAGATTGTCGGCCGTATAGACAACGTTGGGCAACGTGGCTGCGTAATCACGTACGGCGGGAACATCAACCACGCCGCCGATATTAATGCCGCAATGGCAGACAAACACGCCGGTGCGCACGCCCTGTCCTCGCATGTCTTTTTCTTCCGGATTTTCGACCGGTGTAATCATGGTACCGCGACGCGAAGCCAGCTGTCCTTCAGCACAGGCTGCCGCCGCGGAGGCTTCCATAACGGTTTCGGGAATGTCTTTGGGTCCGCCAAATGCACCGCAGACAAACACGCCGGGACGGGATGTTTGAACCGGATTTTCCAGCGAAGTCTTGCAGAAACCGTGCTCTTCCAGTTCAATGCCCAAGCTGGCAGCCAGTTGCTTGGCTTCCTTGGGAGGCATCAGGCCGACAGACAGAACAACCATGTCAAATTCTTCTTCGTTAAGAGTTCCATCCTGATTAACATATGTAATCAGCAGATTATTGGTCTGCTGCATTTCTTTGATGACGGAGGGCATCGAACGGATGTAACGAATGCCGTACTCGTCTTTGGCGCGATTGACAAATCGGTCGAAATCCTTGCCGTGCGCGCGAATATCCATGTAGAAAATAGTGGGTTCCAGACCCTTGGCGTGCTCCTTGCCGATAATCGCTTCTTTGGTCGCGTACATACAGCAAACCGATGAGCACCAGCTGTTCCCGCAGGATGTATCGCGTGAACCGACGCACTGAATAAAAGCAACTTTCTTGGGTTCCTTGCCGTCGGAAATTCTCTGCACGTGACCGAAGAACGGACCGGATGCGGACAGAATGCGCTCGAACTGCAGTGCAGTCACCACGTTTTTGTAAATGCCGTAACCGTATTCGCCACGCAGACGGGCGTCGAAAATTTCAAAGCCGGGCGACGCGATCACGGCTCCAACCTCGATGGTTTCCTCTTCCACTTTCATATCGTGATCAATGGCCTTGGCGATACAGGCTTCGACGCACTGATAACATTCGGAGCAGATGCCGCAGGACAGACAGCGCAGTGCCTCCGCTTTGGCCTGTGCCTCATCAAAACCAAGACCCACTTCCTTGAAATTGGTTTTGCGATCTTCCGGTTTCATCAGCGGATATTTTTCGCGCGGAACCTTAGCGACATCGGAAACATCCGCCTTATCTGCCAGATCTTTGGTCCAGTCTTTTTCACGGCCGGCTTTCATGTCCTCGCCGCGCAAATAGCGGTCAATGGATTTGGCCGCTTCCTTACCGGAAAAGACAGCCTTGACAACAGTCTGGGGACCGGTAACAACATCACCGCCGGCGAAAACACCGGGAATGTTGGTCGCGAAAGTAACCTTATCATAATCAATGTTGCTCCACTTGTTGATGGAAACGCCGCTTTCCTTCGTAATAAAAGACAATTCTGCTTCCTGGCCGATGGCGGGAACGATAGCATCACATTCCACGATGAATTCGGAGCCTTTGATTTCAATGGGACGGCGGCGGCCGCTTTCATCCGGCTCACCCAATTCCATGCGCACACACTCGATGCCGGAGACTTTTCCGTCTTTCTCCAGCACACGCTTGGGAGCAACAAGGAATTCCATTTTAATTCCTTCTTCAAGGGCCTCTTCAATTTCCTCGGGAGCAGCAGGCATTTCCGCGCGGGTCCGGCGATAAAGAATGAACACTTCTTTCGAACCGGTTCGGACCGCTGTGCGAACAGCATCCATGGCCACATTACCACCGCCGACCACAGCAACTCTGTCTCCAAGAGAAACTTGTTTGCCCAAATTAATCTGCATCAAATAATCCACACCCTGGATCACACCGCGCATATCCTGGCCGGGAATATTGAGCCGGCTTGCCTTCATTGTGCCGCAGCCGATAAAAACAGCGCTGTAATCCGACTGCAGCTTATCAAAGGAAATATCTTTGCCGATTCTTGTATTGAGGTGAATTTTTACACCCAAATCTTCAATGACTTTGATTTCCGCGTTAAGAACTTTTTTAGGAAGACGATATTCAGGAATGCCCACCGCCATCCAACCGCCGGCAACAGGCAGAGCCTCAAAAACATCGACATCATAGCCTTCGATGGCCAGATAATACGCGCAGGTCAAACCGGAAGGACCGGCGCCGACGACGGCGACTTTCTTACCTTTGCTTTCTTTCTTTTCGGGTAGATAGCGGGTGTCACTGTTGAGATCCAGATCAGCGACAAATTGTTTGAGGTGCATGATATCGATAGGATCATCCACCTTGCCGCGCATACAGGCCGTCTCGCAGGGATGGTTACAGACACGACCGCAGACGACGGGAAAAGGGTTATCCTGTTTAATGAGTTTGAGCGCTTCCTTGAATTTTCCTTCGGCAATCAGTGCCACGTAACCCTGAACGCTGATATGCGTGGGGCAATAGGCTTTACAGGGAGAGGTTCCCAGCTTGTCAATCGCGAAGCCGCTGGGAATAGCCTGCGGGAAGTGACGATAGATCGCTTTTCTTTCACTTAAATTGCCGTTGAACTCGGCTTTGACTGTAACGGGACAAACTTTAGCACAGTCACCGCAGCCTGTGCATTTATCAAGATTGACATATCGCGGAGCGGACGTCATTTTTACTTTGAATTTTCCGGGTTCACCTTCGACCGAATTAACAGTCCGCCGGGTTTTGATTTCCACATTGGGATGGCGGCCGACTTCGACCAGTTTGGGAGACAATATACAGGCGGAACAGTCATTGGTCGGGAAGGTCTTGTCCAACTGCGCCATGACGCCGCCGATGCTGATTCCGTTTTCGACGAGATATACTTTCATCCCGGAATTGGCCAAATCGAGAGACGCCTGAATGCCGGCGATTCCCGAACCAACTACCATTACCGCACCAACTTTTTCGTTATCTTTTAGCACCTGATTACACCTCTTCTTAATATATTAAAGAACCTCAAAATTTTAAGAACTAAATAGCGCCCGGCGGGCGTAATTCCGCTAACACAATTTGGGTACACTGTCAAGGGCACAAGCTTAAATTTATTTGATTTTTCCCGTAACTATTTGATATGAAAGAGCAAAAAAAATGACTGCCGTTCAAAGACCGGCGTTCATAGAGAATTTAACGAAATGTTCAATCAGAATTTTTTACTGACTGATATTCAGTAAAAAATTTGCGTGACTTTTTAAGCAGTCAGAAAAAAAATGATTGTCCGGAAAATCTCCTAAACAATATTTCTTTTTTGTGCTTTAAACCGGATCAAAATTGTCTTAATGATGCGAATTAAGGTGTGCAATGGTAATCGAATCAGTAGCGCAAATAGAAGGCATCTACGTTATTTTTTTCGGACCAAGCCATGGTCTTGTGTTGTCCAGGAGATAATCATCACTATGCTCCGTCATGCATTCCGGACAAAGATGAACCATCATCTGACTTTCAATATGCCGGACAATCAGCAATCTGGGCGCGTTTTGGCTGCAGCAGAAGCATTTGTCCGCAGCATCATTTTTATGAAAACGATAACTTTCTTCATCATAATATTTCATATCTGTCTTAAATCTCTTTATTCATCTTGTCCGAAAACATTTTGTTCTTCAAATCGTTTTAAGAAATTAACCCGGATGCTTTTTCAACCGGATCGATTTGACAGGGAAATGTGAGCACAAATGTTGTTCCTTCGCCTTCCTTCGATGAAACGGCGATACAGCCATTGTGTGACTCCATAATTTTTTTGCAGAACGTCAATCCCAAACCGGAACCGCTGTATTTTTCATTTTTTCCCCCGCATCTGAAGAACGGCTCGAAAATCAATGAAAGCTTATCCGGGGAAATGCCCTTGCCGGTATCAGCTATGGTCGCGTTAATATAATATTCATCGTGTTGACAGGTAACTGTTATTTTGCCCCCTTCGGGAGTGTATTTTGTCGCGTTACCGATAATGTTGGTAAACACCCTGACCAGACTTTCCTCATCTCCTGTTATTTGGGGTAATTCGGTGGGAATATTGGTCTCCAGAGAAATTCCTCTTTTACGGCAGACCGGTGTCATTTCATCCATGCTTTTGGAAATGATGGCTTCTATATTTAAATTCACTTTCTGTTGCGCAAGGGTTCCATTCTCTATTCGGCTGATATCCAGCCAGTGCTCGACCATTTCCTCAAGATTCTGAATGCGTTTTCTGCATCGCTCAATGATGTCCTTGATATCGTGATCAAACCGTTCTCCTGCTATAGTATTCAGCGCTTCAATATACTGCCGGATGACAACAAGAGGGGATCGCATTTCGTGGCTTACAAAAGTGATGAAATTTCTTTCCATCTGGTCTTTTTCTTCCCTGAGCTTCTTAGTTTCGATTTTCAGATGCCGGTGCTCCAACCCGCGTTTCGTCAAGGCTCTGAGTTGATCAGGATTAAATGGTTTGGGGAGATAATCGTAAGCCCCTTTTTGCATAGCTTCAACGGCCGAGACAATCGTGGCAAATCCTGTAATCATGACAAGGACCGTATCGGGAATATCACGGGAGAGGATTTCTATGATTTCCATTCCCGATATATTGGGCATTTTAAGATCAATAAAAGCCATCTCCGGCAAACGTTCCCTTGCCAGTTTGATGCCATCAATCCCCTGCTCGGCGGTCAGCACATCGTAACCGGATTTCTCCAGCACCTGTCTGCATCCATCACGAAGAGCTTCTTCATCATCAATAATAAGAATAACTGGTTTTACCGACTCGTTTGTCATGGCTATTTATTGGATAGTTCCTGGGCAATGTACCTTAAAAGGTCATCCGCCTTGATCGGTTTATGCAATACCTTATTGACGGTGGGAAATTCCGGAGGCGGTTCGAATGAGTTGTATGGACCCTGGAGATCTACGGCGCTCAACATAAAAAGAGGTATTTCTTTTCCCTTGTCGGTCGCACGTATTTTATTTAAAACCGAAAAGCCCTCTCCCCATGTTTCCATCATCATATCGATAATGGCCAGATCAGGATTTACCGATTTCCACATTTCAACTCCTGTTTTTCCATCCTCCGCCATAAATACTTCATACCCGCCTTTTTCCAAAATAAGTTTTGTGGCAAACAGGAAGTCCTTGTCATCATCTATCAGAAGTATTTTCTTTTTATTCGTCATGATAAAACACCTCCATGATACTTTTGTATTTTAATAGTAGCAAGGATAATGCCAGTTTGTAAAATATTGATTTGATTGATTATTATATTAATGGAAACTTTAAATACTCATTTAGGAGGGGCAAAACACCCCGTGCATTAACTTTCTGAATCGATATTGTAGCTACGCATTTTAAGCCGTAGAGTCTTTCTGTCTATACCAAGAAATTTTGCAGTTTTATTCATCTGAAAATGAAAGTGCTTGAGCGCCTTTTTTATATGTTCCTTTTCAACATCAACCAGCGTGGCTTTATCGGACAAAGAATAAACGACAGATTTTTGGGTTCCTTCGCTCTGCCCATAATAGAAAATATCCGACAAATTTACTGTTTCATTGTCGCAGAGGACGCATAAACGTTCAATGGTGTTTTTCAGCTCTCTGACATTTCCCGGCCATTTATACGACTGAAGTGATTTTTTTGCTTCTTCGGAAAAATTCCGGACTTTACTTTTATGTTTTTTTTGATAAAAATCAAGATAATGCTCTGCAATAGGAAGGATATCCGCCTTGTGGTCCGTCAGAGGCTTAATGTCCAGAGGAACAACTGAAAGTCGGTAGAAAAGATCTTCCCTGAATTTACCGGCGGCTATTTCAGTATGCAAATCCCGGTTGGTTGCAGCGATTAAGCGCACATCAACTTTCTCAGGCGAAGATTTGCCTACACGCGGAACCTCCCTTTCCTGAATGACTCTTAGCAACTTTGCCTGGATATTTAAATTGATATTGGAAATTTCATCAAGAAATAACGTTCCTGTATCAGCCATCTGGAATCGTCCTTCACGTGTTTCCGTGGAGCCGCTAAAGGCGCCCCTGACATGTCCGAAAAGTTCGCTCTCCATGAGATTTTCAGACAATGATGAACAATCAACGGGAATAAAAGGCCGGTCGGAGCGTTGGCTTAACTGGTGAATGGTTCGCGCGACAAGTTCTTTTCCCGTGCCGCTCGATCCGGTAATCAGAACCGTGCTGTCGGTCAAAGCAATGCGCCTGATTGAATCTTTGAGTTCCTTCATGTAGTCACTGCATCCAATCATGAGGGAATGATTTTGTTCGTTTTCAATCTGATCATCATCCTCAAGAGCCATGCTTACCGCGTCATGGAGTTCAGCAGCAGAATAGGGTTTTGTGAGAAAGTTGCATGCGCCCTGACGCATCGCTTCCACAGCCAGCGGTATTGTCCCGTAGCCGGTGATCATAATGACCCGGGTATTTACGTTGTTTTCTTCTTTCAATTTTTTAAGGATATCCATTCCGCTCACGTTGGGCATTCTGACATCCAGCAGAATCACATCATATGAATTTCTCAAACCCATCTGCAAGCCTTCGTGGGCATCACCGGCACAATCGACACGATATCCCTTGCGTGTCAAAACCTGCTGACATCCGTCCCGGATGACAGCCTCATCGTCAATAATTAAAATTTTCCTGCTCTTTCTTTTCTTCAGCGCTTCTTTCATCCGGATTCCCAGCCAGTTTCCTCAAAAATTAATAACATATTTTTTGAGTGGCAGAAAGTTAATAATTTCATGTAAATATGTCATTTTTGACATATTCAGTCCGGCAGCAAAAAAATGGGGGTTATGGAACGTAAACTTTCATTTATTGAGTGATGAGTCCAACCTGGACGAACGACAATAAGGAAAATTCCCGACTGTTTGCCGTTCAACTGCCTGCGCATAAAAAAATCGCACTTCATGTTTTCGGATTTCAGCCGAGAAATTTTTATTAAGAAAAGAATGAGATTGAAAGCGGAAGATTGAAAGAAATAGCTGTTTTATTTATCTGAATCGCTTATTGCATCATTATCTGATGAATTATTTGAATTCTTACTCACCGGCAGACAGATAATAAAGGTAATCCCCTTACCATTCCTGCATTCCACATCTATCGTACCTTTATGTTTTCTAATAATTCCATAAGCAATGGAAAGTCCCAGACCCGTCCCCTGACCGGGTTCCTTTGTTGTAAAAAATGGCTCAAAAATATGGGGAATATGCTTTTCATCTATTCCTTTGCCTGTATCGGTTATTTTAATCCGGACAGTTTCTTTTCCGATGAGTCTGGTTGTTATGATTAATTTTCCGCCGCCTTTCATGGCATCCGCTGCATTGATGAACAAGTTAAGGAAAACCTCTTCCAATCTCGATATGTCGCCTTTCACTTCCGGAAGGTTTTCTGCAAGATTGGTCTCTATCTCTATTCCATGAAACATAGCCTGGTCTTTTACCAGTTTTAACGATATATTAATAACATCATTGATTTGCAGGGGCATCATATCTCCCGCGGGCGTTCTGGCAAAATCCAACAGGCTCTGCACGATTTCCTTACAGCGGTTGGTTTGATAAATAATTTTCTGAATGTTTTCTTTAAAGGGGCTGTCTTGTGCAACATCTTCTAACATTATACTACTGTATAAAAGAATTCCCCCCAGGGGATTGTTGATTTCATGAGCAACACCAGCCGCCATTTGCCCCAGAGCGGTTAATCTTTCCGTTATGGCAAGTTGATAATGCATTTTCTCTAATTGATCATTGCGGTCCTTGAGAGATTTTGCCATTTCATTAAAAGCTTCATCCAACATATTGAACCCGGATATATTATCCGGCGATAGTTTATAATCAAGGTTTCCGGATGCAATGGCCTCGGTGGCTCTTCTGAGAATCCGTATTCTTTTAATAATGGTATTTCCAAAATAAAGAGAAATAATCAAAGCAATAATCATCCCCATGGTGGTTATTCCGAGATTCAACCAAATCATTTGCCGTTGTATGTCGCGATATTTGGATTCCAGAACCCCTGTGAAGAGAACGCCGATGAGTTTTTTATCCATGTTATAAATAGGCGTATAAGTTGAAATATACCAGTCTTTCACAACAAAAGCCCTGCCTTCCCAATCCTTCCCTTCTTTGATAACCCGGTCATAAACTTCTTTCGAAAGAATCGTGCCGATAGCTCTTTTGTTATCTTTGGTCATGACATTTGTGGATATGCGAACGCCACCCTGAAAGATCGTGGCGACTCCTATTTCCTGTCCTTTATATTTTTCTTCATGATATACAGTTTCTTTGATCTTATCGACTATTTCGTTGTCCTTATTGATAAGAACTCCTGCAATCAGAACACCTATTAACACGTTTTTATTTTTATCCATTATCGGATAAGCAACCTTCATGACCATGCCATCCGCAAGGCTATCTTCCCGGACATCGGCAGATTGCGGTGTTTTGATAATATCCGTTTTCACCCTGTTTGAGAGTTCATGATTTTCTATTAAAATGTTTTTAATCGGCATGAGTTCAGTCGAAGAAAGTGGAATTTTTGTCTTTATACAGTTTCTGACAACAGGGTCATTTAAAAGGTTGTCTCCAGAAATTGCTTGGTTAACCGCGCGGTATAAAACTCTTCCTTGTTTGTCAACAACTGTAAGCATATCCAGAAAAGCCTGTTCACTCCCCTGCTGAGCTCCTGTTCCTTTACGAATTAATCTGTTGAGGTAGGCCATTGAAGTTTTATCATTTCTGATGATCAGTTCGCGCAGATCGGAACCTTCGGCAGTAAACTGAACAAGATACATAATTTTATCTATCTTATTATTATAGATTAGCTTGGCCGTATTCATATCCTGGCGCACTCTGTTTTCCACTTCAGCAATGGTATGCTTGTTAATTGTCCAGATGCTGATGACGGTGGCAAAGATACCTGTAAGGCAGGCAGCAATCAGAAACCCAAAAGCAAGGCGGCTTTGTAAATCCAGTTTTAAAAGCCGCCTTACTCGTTCATGATTGATTTTCATTTTTTCAGCCTGATTTTAAAAATGATTTGAATACTATCATGGACAGCATAGCATTATCAAACATTCTTTGGAGAANNAAGCCAGACGGGAGGAAATAAAGTCTCAGCCGATCAGTTTTCTCACCCGGAGCAGAAGATCCGACGATGCTACCGGCTTGGCCACATAATCGTCAGCCTGAAGGTATTCGCCGTCCGTTTCCGGTGAAAATTTAAATCCTGTCTTGCCGGTAACGGCAGTAACCATCAGAACGGGAATATTCTTGTATTTCTCGTCGGTTTTCAAATTGTGACAAAAATCGAATCCATCCGTGTGCTTATCCATCATAACATCCAGAATAATCAATGCCGGTTTATCTTGTTCAACGGCTGTCCGGCCGTCCCGAACATTCAGGACATGATTAACATGATAGCCATTACTGCTCAAAACGATTTTAAGCGCTTCGCCGTAATCCTGATCATCATCAACGATCAATATCTTTTTTTTCTCAGACATGTATAACCTCCGGTATGGAAATTGGTTACGAAACAGTTATATTATTCGGCAATCGCTTTCACAACTTCAAGCGTGCCAATGTGCACGGGACAGTAATCGGAACAACGGCCGCAACCGACACATCCGCACAAACCATCCTGAATATCGATTTTATTATAATCAAACAGCTTGTGCTCGTGACGCCGCTTAAGCCTGAGAGTCTGGCTCAGCCTGGGATTATGGCCGGAAGCCTCTCGCGTAAAGCCTCCGTAAAGACATGCATCCCAGGACCGCAAACGAATACCGTTTCCGGAAGAAAACTGTTGATCATAGACATTGAAACAGGTGCACGTGGGACAAACGAAGGCACAACCGCCGCAGGTGATACACTTTGCGCCAAAATCCTCCCACACTTTTTCTTCTACTTTCTTATCCTTCAGCTTATTCATGGCATTGATGACTGATTTGACTTCGGGAATCGCTTTCACTGCTTTTTTCGTGAATTCATCTATTTGCTTCTTCGCCGCAGAATCATTTATTTCGGAAAGTGACATGCCGGAGAGTAATTCGCTACCCCGCGGACTGCCGATTTCAATAAGAAACGCGTCTCCCGTGTCATAGAATTGCAAATCGAATCCTTTTCCCGCAACAGGACCACTGCGCGTGGTGGTGCAAAAACAGGTTTC
>DJVN01000249.1 GCA_002441205.1 Syntrophaceae bacterium UBA6255
AGATAAAAGGAGGCTCTTCTTCCCCAATATCTTTGTTTCTTATTATTTACTATTTTTTTCATAATGTCCCCGCGAACCGGTCATGTCAGTTATGCCCGGAAATGTTTGCAAAAACCGCAAAAAGTATTTGTATGCGTCAATACGAATATTTTGAACCATATTTTTAAGTATAATACATAAAAAACTTTTTTAAAATTGATTAATTTAATTTGGCACGAAAAAATCATCAAGAGATGACATCTTGAAAATTATTGAACAACTATTGCGTTTAGAATTTTTGACTTCACTCGCTCTACTCAAAAAATTACCAAATGTAATAGTAAAACCAAATTTTATTTCCGATGACGAGGGTTTACCAATGAGCTTTGCTTCTGACGGAAGTCCCGATATTGAATGTTTAGAAGATCAAGACACTGTTTCAGTAGAAGTCACATTACTGATGGGAACACAACAACAGATTAGAGAATCCTTTTCAGTACGCCGGCACCTTGAAGAATACATCAAAAATAGCATTAAAGCATACGCCGTGTTCATCTCGCCAAAATCTTTTATCGACACCAAACGCTACTTTAATTTTATTAAAAAAGACGGCTTAGAAGTGCGAATCTCAGAGATTGATAAGTTTATTAGTGGCCTTGAATCAAAGATAACATTAAATGATGCGTCTTTATAATCATCATTTATAAGTACCTGCTCAAGGCTAGACTTTCCGAACGAAGCCCATCGCGTGGTCTTTTTATTTGAATTCTATCAAAAATATACGAGCCTCTTTGCGCCGGAAAAACCAAAACGGAGTGCTAAGGGGAAATGAAATTGCAGGGACTGTTCTCCGAACAGTCCGTCGGCGTGCTCAGGGGATCGCGCCTTACGGCAAGCAAAACATTGTGATTTGTAGGGATTGATTCCCGATCAATCCGCAAATAACGGATGAATCAAATATTTCGGTGCGCAAACAACTCCTCAAAAGATTTTTGACACGTTACGGTTTTACGGCCTCAATGGTTGCGGAAACAATATAGTTCTCCACCCGGCTGTTTGGCAACCAGTCGCGGATAAATGTTCTGCTTTCTTCCTTGAGCATTATTTTTATTTGTTCAAAACCCGTTTCAGACATGATGTTTTCAATATCCCGCACGGAAGAGGCTCCCGCTATACAGCAGGCATAAAGGGCCAGATCTTTTTTGATTTCATCGGGTATCGGGGCCGTGGCAACAATATCGGAAATCGCCAATCGGCCGCCATGCTTTAATACGCGAAACGCTTCCCGGAATACTTTTTCTTTTTCCGGCGAAAGGTTGATGACGCAATTTGAAATAATGACATCAACGATCCCGTCCGCTACCGGCAGATGCTCCAGCTCTCCCAGCCGGAAATCAACATTCGAATAACCGCCTTTTTCAGCATTACGTCGTGCCTTCTCAATCATTTCAGGGGTCATATCCACGCCGATCACGAGCCCTTGATCTCCGACAGACCGTGCCGCCAGAAAGCAGTCGAAACCGCCGCCGCATCCAAGATCCAGCACCGTTTCTCCTGATTTTAACGAGGCAATGGCCTGAGGATTGCCGCATCCAAGCCCCATGTCCGCCCCTTCGGGAACAACGGACAAATCGTTTGCGGAATAACCCAGCGCAAGTGACGCGGCGTCGTCCGGTCTTGCGCAACAGGATGCGCTTGAACAGCCGCAACCGGATTGCTCAGGGGCTGCAACTTTTCTATAATTTTCCAAGACGGCAATGCGGATTTCGTCGTTTTTTTTATCGGTCATTTTTAAACTCTGCTTTCATGAGACCCAAATTTCATAAGCGCAGCACAATGAAATTTGTAAGTCGAATTATCCAATCCCGATATATCGAGATTGGAAATTATCCCCGAGGCGAATAACCTAACGGTCGCTATAGGCCGAGCGGGATAAATGTGGGTTTAATTCTCCACCCCTCGGGGCGCAGTTCCCTTGGATACCTCTCTGCTGGCGGCGGGGTTGTTCATTTTAAAAAGCATCTCCCGATGTTACGGCTTACTCCCTATCATAAAAATACAAATTCAGGAATGAAGAAACTTGGGAGAACGGATTCTCCAAGCAAGCCCAAACGCCGCCGGATTGCTTTTTTAAATCTTAAGAAGTCTGGCGGCTTCTTCCATCTCGGCGGTTTCTTTCAGTTTTGCAAGCATTTGCGGTGATTCCTGAAAATTCTCCAATGCGTTGAAGAATCTGTCCAGAACATCTCCGCTGTAAGTGGGAATCAGAAAAAGATGCGTGTGCGGTATTCTCCGGCCGCGCGCGTAAAGGAAAATAAAATCCGGCTTGAAGGTTTCCATCATTTTATTGGAAACGATTTTGGCAACGTTGAAAAGACTGGCATTTTCCTCATCGGTCAATTCATGCCACCAGGGAACATGCCGTTTGGAAATGACCAGACAGTGCCCCTTGGTATAGGGATGAATGTCGAGAATACACATGGATAATTCATCTTCATAAATTTTATAAGCCTTGGCTTTGCCCGCAACAATATCGCAAAAAACGCATCCCTTCTGATCTGACATTCAAAACCTCCTGTTCATAATAGATCGTTGCATAACATAATTATAAGCATATTTTCCCGGTAATTTTTTTTAAGATCTTTCTTCTGTTTCCGGGGATTGCCTTTCTTTATTAGCATCTCTTTCAAACCCAGTGGATAGCCATCCGACAAGGAAGCTAAATGGTGTATATAGTTTTCTTTCCAGTTTAAATGATTCTGCGCGACATAACCACGCAAAAGATTTTCAACATCTTGTTGTTTGAGATGTCGAAGATTTAAGGTTGTTGCAGGCATGAGTTGCGCCTTGAGGTCGAACAAGTCTTTTTGCGGCAGAAAGTTTTCCACGACGGCGATGAATTGATAATGCTGTTCCAGAATCAGATGGCGAAGAAATATTTTTTTCTGAGCTGTTACTTTAGCGATGTTGTCAAAAACAATAACCGGCTTATGTCCCTTTGCGGTGTTTGTGTTTGCTATGCGGCAACGCATGGATTTATAGCCCATTTGTTTTGTTTGATTTTTAAGTCTTCGGGGAATGCCCAGCGCTTTTATGATTTTTTCACTCATTTTCCCGGGCGTTTGACTGAAATCGACAAAAACAAATTTTCTTTCATTGGACAGCTTTGCTATTTCATTGATTAAACGGGTTCGTCCAATTCCGAATTTTCCACTCAGAATAATATTTTTGCCGCCATTCAGCGCTTCCATAATTTTCTTCTTCTCGCTTTGACGGCCGACAAATAACATAATGGCTCTGTAAAAATTCGGTTGCGTATGGAGGTTACATGGAAAATTATTCGATTTGATCAATCAATTCTCTGATGTCTTCGGTTTGTCCCTTTGTCCCGGAAATCAGCGCTTCTACCGTGGCAAGTTCTTCATGGATATAGTTGAAGGCCTGCACGCGCATTTCATCGATGGCATGATTGACGCTCTTTTCCCATTGATAGGCGAGGCGCGACAGATTGATCTCTACTTCCTTCGGCATGCGGTTAATAAAATGCCGTTCAAAAATCTTGCGGAAAAACATCATGGGAATAAGAAACCAGATTAAATCCAGGTGAATATCGAACGTTTTGGTGAAGGAGATATCCGGATGGTCGGGTTCGGCCACATCGATTTTCCATTGCACTTCCGTCATCTTCACGCCCAGAACGTTTTCGATGTTATCTCCCAGAAAATTGCAGAAAGCGTCCAGCGAGCGGGATATGGCGGCATGCGCCTTCTTCATCGTTCCCAGAAAATTGCGATGTTCGTTTTTGGAAATTATCCGCATTTCTTCAGAGAGCGCCTCCGATACCCAGGACTCGTATTTTCGGGATAATGTCCAGAGATTTCCCTTCCAGGATGGAAGATCTCCTTTCAATTTATTTATGACTTTTTTTGTCAGCGGAGATTTGAACTTTTTCAGATACTCTTCAATGATCGGACGTGTCTGCCGCTGATGTTCGCGGGAAATGATGCCCAGTTCCTCCCGTACGATATCTTCATTGACTTTCTCATTCAGAATCCGGTCGCGCAGATTTTCCCGGTTCATATCCGCCTGCAAAGAGGAATTCAGCGCAATCTTGAGATAGTTCAGGCAGGCTTGTGAGAGCGACCGGACTTTATGATTCAGGATTCGCAGAAACTCCGAGTCGCGGTCGGCGCAGATTGTTTTAAAAATGTTTTCTTCAATCAGCTTTTTGTATTCGTCCGTATTCCCTTTCGTTGAATAAAGATAAACCGGCAGTGTCCGGTGAAGCTCCCGATGGAGCGTTGCCTGAAAAAATGCCACCACTTCCTTTTGCTGATCCGATGATAGAAGATCGGCTTTGGTCAGCAATAAAATAATATTCGGCGTGTGCGCGATGAGTTCACGAATGAGTTCCAGATCGTGCTCCGATAAAGGCCGGTCGGCGCTCACCGCCAGAAGCGCGGTGCCGACGGAGGGAAGCCATTCTTCCGAAGCGGACTGGTGATATTTGTAAACGCTGCCCAGTCCCGGCGTGTCCACCAGGCGCAGACCGGAATATTTTTGCAGTGAAGGCAGTTCAATATCGACGATGGACACATTTTTCGAGTTGCCCGGATTCTCTGCTTCGGAGGTAAATTTTACAATCTCCGCTGA
This sequence comes from Syntrophaceae bacterium UBA6255, assembly GCA_002441205.1. Lineage (GTDB taxonomy): Bacteria > Desulfobacterota > Syntrophia > Syntrophales > Smithellaceae > Smithella. Next base: position 4,633 of record DJVN01000249.1, read on the forward strand.
CGGAATTTCGGTGATGTGTCCGTCAAAGTGCCGCGCGATGGCTTTTTCTTCCGCTCCATATTGGAGACGCGTGACAGCCGTGGTCACCGGAATGGCGCCGACGGACAAAATGTTCTGTCCCAGAAGACTGTTTAAAAAAGAACTTTTCCCGGCCTTGAATTGTCCCAGAACCGCAATATCGATGGGAGGATTTTCGTGAAGCAGTGATTGCGTCGCTTCCAGCTGGCGGTTCAGGGAAAGCATCCGGAAACGCGAGCACGCATCCGCAATGATTTTCAGATGACGGCGAATGTCGGGCACAGACTTTTGGGGTAAAACATTTTCCATAATAAAAAACTCCCGCAGATGTATTTTCTGCAGGAGTTATCAGCAATCATTGCGGTTTTTTCAGGTGAACTCCATCACCTGTTTGCCATTTGCCGTGACCATATTCAAAAAAGAATATTTAGTCAATCAGATTATGTAAGATTGGGGCGGGTTATTTTGCTCATTGTTTTAGATTCTGAGAAATGAAGTGCAAAAGTATTGGTCAAACGGATAGAAATAAATTATAATGGGGACGAAAAAACAACAAAAATAATAATAAGAAAGGAGATTCGATATGCCCGAGGTCAGTTTCCTGACGCATAAAGGTGTCAGAATATTATATGAAAATTTTGAAAACGGTAAACCCGATGAAATAATTGCGTGGATAGAAAAAGCGAAAGTTGTTATTCGTAGTCAGCCAGAAAAATCCGTCCTTGCCCTGGTCAATGTCCGGGGCGCGGGTTTTGATATGTCGGTTACCGCCGCCTTAAAAGAGTTTGTGAAAGGAAATGAGCCCTATATCAAATGTGCCGCTGTTTACGGCGTGGAAGGTTTGAAAGAAGTGATCTTCAGGAGCATTCTCACCTTCACCGGCAGAAAGAACCTTGTGCTTTGTAAAACCCTTGAAGAAGGCAGAGACTTTTTGGCGAGTCAAGCATAAAGCGTGAGACGCAGCGGGAGAGCGAACTCATTGTCCTTTCCGTTGATACGCCTCGTATCCGCCCTCCAAAGCATAAATGAGTTGAAAACTGCGGTCCTCCAGAAACCAGAGCGCCATTCTTGTTTTATTGATCGTCCGGCAATATAATAAAATAGGACGTTCTTTATAGAAATCAAGAAGTGTCCGGTTGCTGATCAAGTCTTCAATCGGAATATTGATCGCCCCCGGCAGGCGGTTTTGTTGATATTCGAATGGCGTCCGTAAATCGATAACCACCGGGCTTTTCTCTCTCATCACGCGGGCAAGTTGATCAACGCCAATCCAGCGCACCCAGATTTTTTCTTTTGCATAAACTCCTGCGGGCAGGGCAATGTTTAGGGAGAGCGCCGCAATTAAATACAGAAGGATCAGAGCTTTTCCGTGAAAAAGAACATTATGAATCTTGCCATTTCGCATCAACATAGCTTTAACTCATAAGCCAGCCGTAACCCATGCCTGCAACTGTTGAAAGAAGCACGACAATTAAGCAGTACGCAACCGTTTTCTTGATGCCCATAATCCCGGCGATGGCGATCATGTTTGGAAGGGAAAGCGCGGGTCCCGCCAGAAGCAGCGCGAGCGCGGGTCCCTGTCCCATGCCGGAGCCGAGCAGTCCCTGTAAAATAGGCACTTCGGTAAGCGTGGCAAAATACATCAGGGCGCCGACGATGGAAGCAAAGAAATTCGCCCAAAGCGAATTACCGCCGACGAGTGTCTGGATATACTGTTCGGGAATCAGCGCCGGATGGCCGGGACGTCCGAGAAGAAATCCCGCCACCAGCACACCGCCCAGCAGCAGCGGCAGGATCTGTTTGGAAAAATCCCAGGTTGATAAAACCCAGTTTTTGAGTTCTTCTTTGAAGAACCATTTTTTTAGCATCATTCCCAGAATAATCAGCAGGCCAACCGTCATATACCACTTGACGCCGAACAAAAAATTCCAGACAGCGCCGTCGTTTTCAGTCGGTCTGGCGAAAGAGGCAAAGACCAGAATCAGCACCATCGTCAGGATGTAGAGAGCATCCTGCCACAGCGCCCGTCCTTTCCCATCCTCTTCGGGAAGAAAGAGCTCGCCGGTTTCACGGTTGGCGTCATCCTTGCGGAAAATAAAAGCCATCAAAAGACCGGTAACAACAGCAAAGATAATGGCGCCGATGGCGCGCGCCAGTCCCAACTGCCAGCCCAGTATCTTGGCCGTCAGAATAATGGCCAAAACATTGATAGCCGGTCCGGAATACAAAAAAGCGGTTGCCGGACCAATGCCTGCGCCGCGCGTGTAGATCCCGGCAAACAAAGGCAGAACCGTGCAGGAACAAACCGCCAGCACCGAACCGGACACGGAAGCGACCGAATACGACAGAATCTTATTCGCCTTCGCGCCAAAATACTTGAGCACGGCCGCCTGCGAAACAAAAACGCTGATTGCTCCGGCAATAAAAAACGCGGGAATAAGACACGTCAAAACGTGCTGGCGCGCGTAGTCCTGAAGCATCATAAAAGCTTCCAGACCTGATTGCCGCACAATTAACGAATCCCACGGAATATAATAAGCGCCCAGAAATACAGCAACAATCCAAAAAAGTTTTTGCCATTCTTTCACGAAACAGTTCCTCCCATTATGATGAACATTTTTATATACTAATTTTTATTGACGGCTTCTTCCAGCCACTGACGGATTTTTTTCTTTTCCGGTGTTGTTCCGACGGAAACAACTTTTCTGTTGATGACCAGCGCTGGCGTGCCCATCACGCCGTATTTGCCTATTTCACGCACGTCGGTGACATGGATCAAATCGCCAGCCAGATTCATTGCCGCCATCACATCCCGGACATCCATTTCAAGACGGCTGCATTGGGCGCATCCTGGTCCCAATATGATAACGCTGAGTCCCGTAGCCTCTTCTTCCTCTACAGGTTGTCCGAGAAATTTTCTGAATTCACGAACGAAAGCCTTGGCATAATGAACGCGGGCCTTATCGGGTATGTAGTTTTTTACACTCAGTCTCTTTACCATCACAGCGCCAATGACCTCATCCGTTTGTTGGCCGTAATCGGATGACATGGTTTCCATGACGTTTTGAAGACCTACAATGCCGACCAGACGCTCTTTAACCCTGATTTGTTTCATGTCATTTTCCGCCATTGTTTATATTCCTTATTCTTTTTGTTTCAGGCTTTACGGACACAGCAACACACTCCTTGCCCAGAGGCAATCGCCGCACACCGGATGAGTGTTTCCGAAACAATCTTCCTCATTGGTTTCGGAAAGGTCGCAGCCGCTGCATTGAACACAGGGCGAAAAATCAAAGTTAAACACCCGGTCTCGAAAGCTACAGTAATCGTTCTTGTTCCAGATATCGCCCAACTTTTCTTTGGCAATATTGCCGATGGTATGCCGCTTCACATGCTTTTCTCTGCCGAGAATAAAACAACGGTACGAATGCATCAGCGCGATGCAGGGGGTGACATCACCCGACCAGGTAATGGCAACAGAACCTCTCTGAATAAACGGACATTGATATTCCTGGGGAATATCCCTGATTTCCGGCATGGGTTTATCCAGCTTTTTCAGGAATTTCAGAAGCGGCGTCAGAGATCCGGTGCGCAGATCCATGCGTGGCAGCATCAGCTCCTGCGACCACTTCGAACGCTCTTCGTTGTCATTGATTGTGGCGCTGATCCAATAGAGAATTTCATCTTTCATGTCCTCCGTGCAGGGAAGGAGGTTCGTCAACATGATAAAGTCAGCTTCCATAGCGCGTGCTCTTTCGGCCAGTTCAGGAAGCTGGTCAATATTGCTTTTCATGATGACAAATTCCAAACCGACAGAGGGATGCTTCACGGTCATTTTCGCGCGAAGCAGGTTCATCTCTTTAACGTTTTTCTCGACACGAAGAAGGTCGCCGCCGTGGCGGATATCACCGTATGATTCCGGTGTTGTCCCGTCCACGGAAACGACCAGGGTATCGAGCCCGGACTGTATTAACCCCTTTGCCATATTCTGATCGAGAAGGTGGCCGTTTGTAATGATCTCTGTTTGCAGACCCATCTTATGGGCAAGCGCAACCATGTGGACTATTTCCGGATGGGCGAGCGGTTCGCCGATGCCCCAGAAGGCTATGGAATTCACTGTTGGAAGCGCCTTAATATCAGAAAGCAATTTTTTATAAACGCTCATATCCATGGAGCCGATTGGCTCATCCCACGAATTGCGAATACAGGTGCGACACTGAAGATTACACAAGGTTGTCGGCTCAATGTATAACTTCGACAGCGGTATGTCTTTTGACCGAAGAGCAACCTCTCTGAAAATATTTTTCGCCGGTCGTTTTTCGTTGTTTTCTTTTTTCAGGCCAATCATTTTTTAATATTCTNNATCACCAATATATTTTTTAACATCCGTTGTGGAATATTTGATTGCACAAGAGGGAGTAGCGCCAACGATATTTTTTTTAATTATGTCACTCATCATCGATAATATTGGTTTTTCATCAAATACTTTCCATAAAACTTTCTTTTCTTTCAGGTAAGCGATCAGAGCTTCTTCTGTCAGGATGCTTCTGCTTTGTGCCGCTTCGAAAAGAATATTGCGGACATGAAGAATGTTATCCTGTCCTGAATCGGCGTTTGCCGCATAAAGATAATACTTGGCATAGATCGGTGTCGCTTTGGAAAACGGCACATCAACAAAAGTAATTTTAACTTTTCCCGTTGCCAGCAATTCCTTGAATAACGGTTCAGCTTTCGTATCGATTCTTCGGCATGGCGGGCAGAAATAGTCGGTAAATATAACAATTTCATAGGCGCCTTTGCCCAGAGTTGGAACGTTACCGGTAGATTCCTGTCCATATGCAGGAGTGACGGAACCGGAAAAAGTAAACAGAACAGTTAAATAACCCAGTATGCTAAACAACAACAATGGCAATTTATTTAATTTCAACATCGGAAAACTTACCTCCCCTAAAAAATATAGCCACATGCGGCGGCGATTTTCGCGCCACGCGGACGGGATTTCATAATTAATTATAAACGACAAAATTAAGATTACCGAGAACG
>DJVN01000064.1:0-2851 GCA_002441205.1 Syntrophaceae bacterium UBA6255
AAATCGCCAGCATAATAATGCCCAGGGAAACTTCCATTTGCGTGAATTTATAGAGTTGATTGAGAATGATCGCGGAATTTTCATCACGCTTGAGATCGATGACTACGCGAATGCCTTCGCGGTCGGATTCGTCACGCAGATCGGAAATGCCCGCTATTTTTTTGTCGCGCACCAGTTCGGCGATTTTTTCGATCAGCATCGCCTTGTTGACCTGATACGGCAGNNGGCACGCGCCCGGATTTTGATGATGCCGCGGCCGGTTTTATAAGCGGACAGAATGCCTTCACGGCCGTTGATAAATCCGGCAGTGGGAAAATCAGGCCCCGGGATATGACGCATCAGTTGTTCAATGGTGATCGCGNNGGCGGAATATTCGTCGCCATGCCGACGGCGATGCCCGATGTTCCGTTGAGCAGCAGCAGCGGAATGCGCGTGGCCAGCACCGACGGCTCCGTCAGAGATTCATCATAGTTGGGAACGAAATCAATGGTCTCTTTTTCCAGATCGGCCATCACCTCATCGGAAATGCGCGCCAGGCGGCTTTCCGTGTAACGCATGGCCGCGGGAGGATCGCCGTCAATCGAACCGAAGTTGCCCTGTCCGTCCACCAGCATATAGCGCAAAGAAAAATCCTGCGCCATGCGCACCAGCGTGTCATAAATCGCCGCNNGCCGTGCGGGTGGTATTTACCCATGATATCGCCGACGATACGGGCGCATTTCTTGTAGGGTTTATTGTGGCGGTAGCCCGTTTCATACATGGAATATAAAATCCGGCGGTGCACCGGTTTGAGGCCGTCGCGCACATCGGGAATCGCCCGGCCGATGATGACGCTCATGGAGTAATCCATGTAGGATTTTTTCATTTNNTGGTGGATATCACGTTCCATTTTGTTCCTTCCTCTCTTGTTACGCAAGCCGGCAATCAATGCCGACATCATCGTTTTTTTCAGGTCGCCAGTTTAAATATCCAAATTGGAAACATTCATGGCATTGGCAAAAATAAAATCGCGCCGCGGTTCTACCTGGTCACCCATCAGTGTGGTAAAGATTTCATCCGCTTCGACCGCATCTTCAACCGTTACCTGCAGCAGCGTGCGTTTTTCGGGATTCATGGTGGTTTCCCAGAGCTGTTCGGGATTCATTTCACCCAGGCCTTTATAGCGCTGCACCGTGAGGCCCTTCTTGCCCAAACTGACAATATGATCCACCAGCGCTTTGGGACTGTCCAGGATGACCGGCGCTGACGATTCATCACCCTTGTCGCTGTAAGGACCTTCTCCGATAATGGCCACCTGATCCAGCAATAACCGGATATCCTCGAATTGCGGCGTACGGAACACCTCCCGGTTTATGCAGGAGGAAACGGTGTGTCCGTTTTTCTTCAGGTTGAAAACGATTTTAAAGCCGCCATGATCTTCATCGGTTTCGATTTGAAAATCGGCAAAACTCTCGCCCAGCGCCATACCGGTTCTTTTCGCAATGGCCGTAAGCGCTTTTTCGCTCTTAAAGCTGTCATCGGTCAGGGTGGGATCACCGGCCAAAATACGGATCAGATTGCCGTCCCGCCCTTCCTTTTCAAACCTTTCCATCTGTTCTTTAATCCGCATGACTTTTTTAGTCAGGGTAAACAACTTATTGCCGCTGACCGGAAACGGAGAGCCGTCGCCCATGACCAGATTGACCTTGCTCACGCCGTTTTCCAGAATATAATTTTTCATCTGTTCTTCATTCTGGAGATAGAATTCCTGTTTTTTCTCCACCACTTTAAACAGCGGCGGCTGCGCGATAAACAAATAACCCTTTTCAATCAACTCCCGCATCTGCCGGAAGAAGAAGGTCAGCAGCAGCGTGCGAATATGCGCGCCATCCACATCCGCATCCGTCATGATGATGACTTTATGATACCGCAATTTACTGATGTCATAATCGTCGGCGCCGATGCCTGCTCCGAAGGCCGTCACCATGGTCTTGATTTCTTCATTTTGAAGCATTTTATCGAAACGCGCTTTCTCCACGTTTAAGACCTTGCCGCGCAGCGGCAGAATCGCCTGATTCTTGCGGTCGCGTCCCTGCTTGGCCGAACCGCCTGCGGAATCTCCCTCCACCAGATAGATTTCACTGAGGGCCGGATCCTTTTCCTGGCAATCGGCCAGTTTGCCCGGCAGCGCTCCGACTTCCAGAGCGCTTTTACGGCGGGTCAGTTCCCGGGCGCGTCTGGCCGCTTCCCTCGCGCGCGCCGCTTCCATGCACTTATTGAGAATCTGTTTGGCAATAGAGGGGTTTTCTTCCAGATAACTACCAATCTTGTCATAAATAATGCCTTCGACAAGACCGCGTACTTCGGAATTGCCCAGCTTCGTTTTGGTCTGTCCTTCAAACTGCGGATTTTTCACTTTGACGCTTATCACACAGGCCAGACCTTCCCGCAGATCTTCGCCGCGCAGCGATTCCTTGCCGTCTTTAATCAATTTATTATTGGTCGCGTAGTTATTGAACACCCGGGTCAGAGCGGAACGGAACCCGATCATGTGCGTTCCGCCTTCGGTGGTGTTGATGCTGTTGGCAAAGGAAAAAATATTTTCCAGGTACGTTTCATTATACTGCAGCGCCACTTCGACAGAACAGTCTTCCCGGGCGCCGGCAACAAAAATTGGATTTTTGTGCAGAACTTTTTTATTGCGGTTGATATATTCAACAAACGAAACGATGCCGCCCTTGTAAAAGAATTCACTTTGCTTGTTGGCACGTTCATCAATCAGAATGATTTTAACGCCTGAATTTAAGAAAGCCAGCTCCCGCAGCCGGTTGGCAATCATATCATAGCTGAATTCCGTTTCTTCAAAGATTTC
>DJVN01000064.1:2857-19993 GCA_002441205.1 Syntrophaceae bacterium UBA6255
CAGGTTTTGGAAAGCGCGTTCACCACGGATACGCCGACACCGTGCAGACCGCCGGATATTTTATAGGAGTCGTTGGAAAACTTCCCACCGGCGTGCAGCTTGGTCATCACCACTTCCGCCGCCGATACACCTTCTGTTTTATGCATATCAATGGGAATGCCACGGCCGTTATCATCCACAACAATACTGTTATCCACCCTGATTTTTACCGTAATGGTATCGCAAAACCCCGCAGCGGCTTCATCAATACTGTTATCGACAACCTCATATACCAAATGATGAAGACCATCTTTACCGGTGGAACCAATATACATGGCCGGTCTTTTGCGTACGGCCTCCAGGCCTTCAAGAACTTTTATACTATCCGCATCATACTTATGTGTCATAGGTGATGTTCAACGTCCTCTCTGTCTTTATATTTTTAACGGCATAATAATACATAAATAATTATCGTCATCAGCTTGTTTGATCATGGAAGGTTTTAAACCTACACCGACTTCAAAATTGATACTTTCTTTATTTACCACGGATATCGCATCGATCAGATAATTGACATTAAAACCGCTATCAATCAATTCTCCATCATAATCGATATCAATTTCCTCCGTAGCTTCTCCAACATCGAGATTTGTAGAATTCAGCATTAATTTTCCCTTGGAAAAAGAAAGAATCACCCCTCCATATCTCTCGGAAGATACCACACTCATTCTTCTCAACGCATGAAGAAAATATTCTTTTTCCAGAATCACCCTGATACCTTTTTCCGTGGGAATGACTTTTTTATAATCAGGATAATCGGCATCCACGAGACTGACTTTTAAAATGGTATTGTCTGTTTGAAGAATAAACATATTTTTATGTAAACCCACTTTAACGTCTTCATTTTCATCAATAATTTTTTTAATTTCCATTAATCCTTTACGTGGAATAATTACGCCTTTACCTGATTTTAAACAATATCCCGACGTAATACTTTTGGCTAACGCCAGTCTGTGCCCATCCGTTGCAACCATACGTAATATATGATTTACACCATCCATTCCTTCTTCCAGCAAAACGCCATTTAAATTTTTTCTTGTCTCGTCACCTGCCATGGCAAAGGATGTTTTATTAATGAGATCCTTGATGACATTTCCAGGAACTTTAGAAAGTGTGAGATCAGCGTCATCCGAAATACTGGGAAAATCATCTGCCGGTAAGCCGGGAATTTTAAAAAAAGCTCTTTGAGAGGATATTTTTACAATATTATTTTTTTGAGAAAAATTGATCAATTCTCCCTGAATTTCCCTAATCATCTCATATATCTTTTTTGCAGAAATCGTAATTTCCCCTTTTTCCAACACGTCAGCTTCATAATCAGAAATCAAAATAATCTCCCTGTCCGTGGCAATAATTCTTATTTTATTGGCTTCTGCTTTTAAAAGAATATTATTTAGAATAGGTATGGTCGTTTTCTTCTCAACAATACCTAACGTTTTCTGAATACCATCAAGAAAGGTTTCTCTATTGATTTTAAATTCCATATATCCTCCTTGTCTTTATTCTTTATTTTTTTCTTTATATATATAAATAGTATTTATAGTAATGACAGTTGATATGTTGATAAATAAGAAATTAAAAACAATCATAATACTTTAAACCCATCATTACCTGTGTATAAATTGAAGTAAAAAAGTTTATTATTTGTGGATTAATGTATCCTCCAGTTCCTGAACTAAATTTTTAAGTTTTAAGTCAGACTTCATGCCATTTAGAATTTTATTATGCGCATAAATAACCGTTGAATGATCACGACCACCTATTTTTTGTCCTATATCAGGAAAAGAATAATTCGTTAATTTTCTTGCTAAATACATAGCGATTTGTCTGGCGAAAACTATGTTTTTGTTTTTATTATGAGCTTTAATATCCGAGATTTTGATATTTAATTTTCCGGCTATGATTTTAATAATTTCTTCAACGCTAATCTCGCCTTTTTTATTGTTCTTTACAAGATTACTTAACACTTCTTTAACTAAATCAAGATCAATTTCACGGCCCGTCAATGAAGAGTAAGCACCGATTCTGACGAGAAATCCTTCCAGTTCACGAATATTGGATTCTACATTAGACGCGATATAATGAATGACATTATTGGGAAGCTCGATATTGTTTTCCTGAATCTTCTTTTCAATAATGGCGATTTTTGTTTCAATTTCAGGCGGTTGAATATCCGCAATTAATCCCCATTCAAAACGGGAACGCAACCTGCTTTCCAGATTGGGAATATCCTTTGGAAATTTATCACTGGTGACAACGATTTGTTTTCCGGAATCATGTAAGGTGTTAAAGGTATGAAAAAATTCCTCCTGCGTCCTGTCTTTGCCTGCCAGAAAATGAATATCGTCAATGAGCAGACAACTTATATTGCGGTACTTTTCTCTAAACTTCGGCATCCGGTCGAAGCGAATTGAATTGATCATTTCATTCATGAATTCTTCCGCGGAAACGTACATGATGTTTAGCGATGGGTGTGTAGCATAAGCAAGCAGTCCAATGGCATTGAGAAGATGAGTTTTTCCGAGGCCCGAGCAACCATATATAAACAGCGGATTATAATTTTTGGCGGGTTGCTTGGCGACAGCCATGGAAGCGGCATGGGCAAATTGATTACAGGATCCGACCACAAAACGGTCAAAGTTATAGTTATCATTCAGGAAGGAAAAGTTCTTGCTTCTGTTTGCAATTGTGTGAGACGCGCTTTTAACATTTACGGCCGGTTTGTCCGCGGGTTCCTGATCCTTGGCTTTAGTTTTGGAAAGCACAAAATCAATATTAACATCCAGTCCGGATGCATCTTTTAGAGATTGTCTAATCGTGGAATTATAATTATCCACAAGCCAGTCTTTAAAAAATTTATTGGGTACGGCTAATTGGACGCACTGATCTTCCATGGCAATAATTTTGATTGGTTTTATCCATGTATCAAAATTTTGCTTACTTATTTTTTCCTGAATAATTTTACTAGCTTTGTCCCAAAACGCATCCATACACGAAGCCTTTATCAACAGCCTTATCAACAATGTTGATAGGCCTGAACATTTAATTTATGGTAAATCATCGAGAATTAAACCAGATAATCGATTCAATTCGTCCATAGATGTATATTTAATTTCTATCAAGCCTTTTTTGTCAGAACCGTTAATTTGCACTTTGGCGAGCAGTTTGGCCGACAATGCTTTTTCCAGGTCGCTTATAAAGCGATCTTTTTTAGCGGGTTGTTTTTTATCTAGCGGCTGATTTTTGGCTTTCTGAACGAATCGTTCTGTTTCCCTGACGTTTAAATCCTTTTTTAAGATGAGAGCAAGGGCTGTGATTTGTTCCTCCGTGGAATTGCAGGCCAATAAACACCGCGCATGACCGGCGGAAATTTTATTATCTCTTAGAGCATCCTGTACTTTAGCCGGCAATTTTAAAAGACGTATCGTATTGGCGATAGTTGAACGATCTTTGCCTACCTGGGAAGAGATGTCTTCCTGAGAAAGCTTGAATTTTTCGATGAGTGTTACATAAGCGCCGGCTTCTTCCAGTGGATTAAGTTCTTCGCGCTGAATGTTTTCAATGAGCGACATTTCCGCGGCTTCCATGTCTGTCGCTTCACGAACGACGACGGGAACATCCTTTAAACCAGCGGCTTGAGCAGCCCGCCAGCGCCGCTCGCCGGCTATAATTTCATATCCATTGCCGGCCTTTCGAACAATAATCGGCTGAATGATGCCGCTGTTTTTTATGGAAGCAACCAGCTCCTTTTGCTTTTCATCATTAAACGTTTTACGCGGCTGATAACGATTGGGACGCAATTCCTCGATTCCACACGTATAACTTTTTTTCTTGTCCGGTTCGTTGTTGAGTAAATCAGGGAAAATGGCTCCAAGTCCTTTTCCCAGCACCTTTTTTTGTGCCATTTAAAAATCCCCTTGAATGATTTCCTTGGCCATTTCCATATAAGCCAGCGCCCCGCGCGATTTGATATCGTAAAGAATAATGGGAAGTCCATGGCTGGGACATTCCGAAAGACGAACATTACGCGGTATGACTGTTTTAAAAACCTTGCTCCCAAAGTGTTTCCGCACATCATCCGATACGCGGTGAGATAATAAATTGCGTTGATCGAACATCGTCAGCAAAATACCGCCCAAAGCGAGCCTCGGATTTAAATTTGCCTTGACCAGCTTGACGGTGTTTAGCAAATAACCCAATCCTTCCATTGCAAAATATTCACACTGTAAAGGAACTATCAAATAATCCGCCGCGACAAGAGCGTTGACCGTCATGACTCCCAAAGAAGGAGGACAATCGATTACTATGAAATCATAATGGCTGTCCAGAGCGTTTAGTAAATGCTTCAGCCGGTTTTCTTTTTCTTCCAGCCCGACAAACTCGACCTCAATGCCAATAAGGTCCTGGTTGGATGGCACGATCTCCAGATGCGGTATGGCCGTCTTAATGATCACCTCTTGGAGCGGCACTTGACCGATCATCGCGTGATACAAATTTGCCGTCTCAAAAGAATTTCTATCCGCTCCGATACCGCTGGTGGAATTGCCCTGTGAATCGCCGTCAATGAGTAAAGTTTTTTTTTCCGCGGCCGCCAGAGAAGCAGATAAATTTATCGCGGTGGTGGTTTTACCTACACCACCTTTTTGGTTTGCTATACATATAATTTTATTCATTATTTTATTGAGCGTAAAAAAATAAATTCTTTTGCAAGAATTGTCGATAGCACTAGCATAAAAAAGTTTTTTTTAGAAGGCTTTTTTATTTTTTTATTATAATAATTTTCCGGGGAGCGTCCAAAAAATCCGCCTCTATATCATGTTGAATCAATTGAGAAATTTTGCATTGATTTTGAGCTTTGAAGCATGACTTGATTTCCTCGTCAACATGAGCACCTTTCAGGGCAATAATTTCTCCTTCCGGAACAAGAAAATATTCTCCCAGAGAACAAAGCTCGAATAATTTAAAAGCGGCACGGGAAATTAAAACATCAAACTTTTCTGCCGGTAAATTTTTTCTGATAACGTTTTCTATCCGATCATGAACAACAGCTACCGGGACAAGCTTTAAAATACGCACAATGTGTTTGAGGAAAGAGACTTTTTTGCGATTAGATTCCAACAGACATAATTCCAGTCGGGGTTGCGCGATTTTTAAAGGAATACCGGGAAAACCAGCGCCACAACCGACGTCCAGTATTCTGGCGTTTGGTTTTGGAATGTATCGCAGTGCGGTCAGGGAATCAAGAAAGTGACGCGTGATAATTTCATGAGAAGAATTTTCTGAGATTAAATTTGTTTTGGCATTCCATTGTAAAAGGTCATTTTTGTAAAGATCAAACTGAGCAAGTTGCGTATCGCTCAGCTCTATATTCATTTGGCGGGCTTTGTTGCTCAGCAATAATATTTCCTGATCCATGATAGAGAGATAACAAAAAATAATCTCCGTCGCAAATGTTAAATTATAATTTTCCGATACCGGTAAACGTCAGCACGGTACATTCAAAATTACTTTGACACATCATGCGCATTGCCATATACTTTATTCATTACAATAAAAAAGTTTTTATTACGTGGCGTATTCATCGTCCATCATATTTTAGATGATAACAGGAGGCCGTATGATTTCAAAAATTCTTGTTCCAACAGACGGATCAAAAACAGCTAAAAAAGCGGCCGGATATGCGGTTGAACTGGCTGAACAATTAAATGCCTCCATTATTATCCTGAGTGTTGTTGATCAGCATTCCCTTATTGCCCGGACCGTTCCCGCATCGGAGGCTCCAAGAAAAACGATAGCGCCTCTCAGTGATTATCTTAAAGAGGCTGCCCAAATCTACACGGCCGAAATAAAAAAAATGTGCGATAAAAATAATATCGTTTCAACGATTTCTATCAAGACGGGTCATCCCGTGGAGGAGATCGTGAAAGCGGCTAAGGGATTAAAGGCCGATCTGATTGTGATGGGTTCTCACGGAAGAAGCGCCTTATCCGCCACCTTGCTTGGCAGTGTTTCCTATGGAGTGATCCATAATGATAAAAAAATTCATGTCCTGATTGTTAGGGGTTGATGGCCATTGTTTAGCTGGTTTGTCAATCACCGTCGGAAAAAACTCGCGCGGAAACAGTTTCCTTTGTCGTGGGAAAGCATCATACACTGTAACCTTGCCCATTACTCTTTGCTCGATGATATCGAACGATCTCAACTGCGCGCACTGATACAGGTCTTTATTGCCGAAAAATACTGGGAAGGATGCGGGGGAATAGAAATTACCGACGAAATCCGGGTGACCATCGCGGCGCAGGCGTGTTTACTTCTTCTGGGTTTGCCACATGATTACTATCATAATGTTTTAACGATTCTTGTTTATCCTTCTACCGTGACACCGCCGAGGCGTAAACTTGGTTTTTTTGAAATCGCTTTGGAGCCGATAGAAGATTCTCACCCCATTATCGGGCAGGCTTTTCAGCAGGGACCTGTCATTATCATATGGGATGCAGCACTGCATGGCGGCCGTCATCCCGAATTGGGTTATAATGTTGTTTATCATGAATTTGCCCATAAGCTCGACATGCTCGATGGCACCGCCGACGGGACGCCACCTCTGCGCAATAGAGCTGAATATCGTGACTGGGTGCGAACATGTTCCCGTGAATATCTGCGTCTCAGGCAGGATATCGAACAGGGTAAAAACTCTTTTCTTAGTGCTTATGCTGCCACCAGTGAAGCTGAATTTTTTGCTGTAGCCACAGAGCAATTTTTTGATCAACCTTTGTTGATGATACAAAATTCTCCAGATCTTTATCGCGTTCTTAAAGATTATTATCGTCAGGATCCGGCCAGGCGCGCAACGAGATCAAATCAAGCATCTCCCTGTTGATGCCACAAAATCACCCTTGACAGTCAATAAAGGAAAAAGTATTATAATATCAAAGAAATTCCTTTGTTAATCAGTCAACCTAACAATCAACCTTTTGGACTAAACTGTTAAAAATATTTTCTAAAATGTGCCGATATTAGCATTGAATATTCTATGAAGTGCCCAATATTTCAGAAAATTGAAATGTTATGTAAAAAAATTAAATGTAATCAAGAAATTAAACTTGAAAGGAGGAGAATTATGAGAAAGTTAATGACGATAGGATTGATGATGTGTTTGTTGTTGTTTCTATCAGGATGCTTAGAAGTTACGGATGCACCCACACCGCCAGCGTGTCCCTTGTTTAGCGGGTCTCTGAAGGCATCGGTTGGTCATAGTTACGCCCAGGGGGTAAAGCCGAACCAGAATTTGTTTATGAAGCCGACAGTTTTCAATATTGCAGATGATTCGAAAGTTCTCATGTATACTTACAACGATTTTGCCAAAGCAAACCCAGACCTGAAAGCTAAGGCTGAATCAGCCAAAGATTTTTTGAAACTGGACTATGATCTTGAAAAATCCTTTGTCTTGATGTTTAAGATGCATGTGACCAACAAAGCAAAGAGCCCTGCTGATTATTATGGCGACCTCTATTTTATTGTCGGCTCCATTCAAAACGATGATGTAAAAGGGACTGCCAGAATCGAGAAATTTAAGATTCATGGAATCGGCGGTAACTTTGATGGATTTTTCACTTATTCAGGGATAGTATCTTGTGATATTCCCACGGTCATTGCTCCTTGGGTGTCCATTTCCGGCGACGGCAAAATCAAATATGACAGTAAGACGGGCGAACCTCTGTTTATGGAGCTAAAGGGCATTATTAATGGAGTTATTCCGGGCCAGGTTATTTTTGAAATTCCATTCCAGACAGAATTATGTGATTGTTGAGAGAAGGAAATAACGAACGATTTTAATAAATTGATTACTGAATAAACTCGATGAGGCGCAGGCAAATTTTAATGAATGTCTGCGTCTCAAACATTATATTTTACAGATAGACAATTGTTTCCATATTACGGTACCGGCCACGGATATTCTTACCGTAATTTCTAAATCAAACGAAATCATCAAAAGAGCTGACCTCGAGCTTAACTTGTGATAGAAGTCTTAAACGTATGTAATCTGCATCAAGGCTTCGGCAGAAATAAACGCCCATGCTCATCCTGAAATGTAAAGGGGAGACTTGATTGTGCTGCCTGACATCAAAACCTTAGAATTAATTAACATCGGCCCGGTTCATCTGACGCCATTTGGACCGCTGGTTGCCATTGGCATTCTGCTCGGCAGAGCCCTAGCCTTGCATCGGGCGAAACAAGCCGGGATTCCACGTGACGAAATGGATGATGCCATTTTATACACGCTGCTTTCGGCATTCGTCTTGGCTCATTTAGTCGAAGCGGTCTTCTATCACCCGGAACAAGTTGCGCGGCAAGGAATCATTTATTTGCTGCAATTCTGGAAGGGGATCAGTTCTTTTGGCGGATTCTTTGGCGGAATCTTCGGCTTTTTGTTTTTCGTTTACAAGAAGAAAATCCGTTTCCCGTTGCTGTATGCCGAGTGTATCCTACAGGGATTGATACTGGGATGGATTTTCGGGCGACTGGGATGCACGATCATCTTCGACCATCCCGGTGAATTCAGCAATTTCTTTCTAGCGTTTCAGCAGCCTGAAGGGGCCCGGCACAATCTGGGGTTTTATGAGTTTTTGTTTACTTTATTAATCCTTTTTCCCACAACGCTTCTTCTCCACCATCTGAAAGCAAAGCCCGGATCCTATTCTGCCGCGGTATTGATTCTTTATAACCCTGTGAGATTTTTTCTGGACTTTCTGCGTGTCGGTGCCGATCAACAAGGAGACATCCGGTATTTCGGGCTCACGCCCGGACAGTATGGAAGCATTATTCTTTTTATACTGGGGTTAGTTATAGCCATGAAAGTGTTTAAAACCTCACCGTCTCCGCGGGAACTTACTCAACCGTCACAAAACAAAAAACGACAAAAAAAATGAAGCACTTAACTTCAAAGAAATTTTTTAAGCGATGCTTTTCATAACCCTTCACCCCAATGCTGTATTATGGAGTATGGAGTTCTTTAAAAAAGTTCGGATAGTTGTTGGCAGGAACGTTTAAAAACCAGTATAATAAAATAATTCTGCCTGAAGAGAGTTTTTTGTCGAGGGTCATCGGGTAGAAACAGGAGGTTTTTTATAGTGAACGGAAGGACAAAAAAAATCAGCGCTTTCTGTAATGATGCTTTGGGTAATCTCGATGGTGTTGGCATTGCTCGGAAAATTTCTTCAGGAGACATTAGCGCCGCTGAAGCTGTTGAAAGCGCAATCACTCGGGCGCAGGCAGTGAATCCGGCAATAAACGCCATCGTTACAGAAACTTTTGACAGGGCTCGCCGACAGGTTCAAAAGACCCTGTCCGGTCCTTTTGCGGGCGTTCCATCCTTTATAAAAGATACTGATGATGTGGAAGGCGTGCCGACATTATGGGGTTCCAGGGCTTTGCCTAATAAGCCGGTCCAAACAACCAAAAGATTCGTTAAACAATTTTTTTCGCTTGGCTTTATCTGTCTTGGAAAAAGCGCGTTGCCGGAATTCGGTTTAACAGCAACAACCGAGCCTCGGTCTTCGGGTATTACTCGCAATCCATGGAATACGGATTATTCCACCGGTGGATCGTCCGGCGGCTCGGCTGCACTGGTGGCGTCCGGTGTTGTTCCTATTGCGCACGGTAATGACGGCGGAGGTTCCATTCGTATTCCCGCTGCGTGTTGCGGGCTCGTGGGGCTTAAACCATCCCGCGGAAGACTGGAAAGGGTAGAAGGAGATAGCCTAATGCCAGTGAATATTTTGCATCAGGGTATTCTGACACGAACGGTGAGGGATACGGCAGCGTTTTACGCCAGCGCGGAACAGTATCGCTGTGCTCCTAAAATGCCCGAGATCGGAGATGTGCAACACCCCGGGAGACGGCGACTGCGCATCGCTCTTTTTACGGATACGCCTTACGGTACGCCCTGCCATACCGAGTCATCCGATTTGGTTCGCCGCATTGGGACGCTCTGTGAACGACTTGGCCATAAAGTTACTGAAATTTCCTGTCCCTGCAATGCCCAGATGGCTGACGATTTTATTCTCTATTGGGGGCTGACGGCCTTTTCTATCAGATTTTTTGGCCGGCTGATCATCGCCCCCGGCTTCGATAAAAACAAACTTGAACCATGGACGATAGAGATCAGCCGTCACTTTCAGAAAAATTTCTTAAAATTGCCATCCACTATAAAAAGTTTAATCAAATTCACCAAAGCATATAATGATATTTTCAGCGCCTGCGACATCCTTCTAAATCCGACGTTGGCCCATCCCGCTCCTGAAATTGGATATATGGGTCCGGATGTGCCGTTTGATGAAGCCTTTGAACGGGTGAGACAATATGTGGTTTTTACTCCTCAACAAAACGTTACCGGCACACCGGCGATATCGCTGCCCGTGGGATTTAGTGCCAATGGCCTGCCCTTGGGCGTGCAGTTTGGCGCGGCATTCGGCCAAGAAAAGACACTCCTCGAGCTAGCCTTTGAGCTTGAGGAAGCAAATCCGTGGCCTCGCATTGATCAAAAATGACAAAGTATAGGGTACACCGGCTGATCGGAAAATTGCACAAAAAACCACACCACAGCTATTTGGGGACTCGATGCGTACGATAGCCGCTTTGAAAAACATTACCTGATGTTGACCATAGTCACGCCGTCCGCTGTAATAATGTTTCCTGAAAAAACGGTCAGCTTTTCANNTCGGGCGTCAAATTCAGTTTTGACATGGTGACTCTCCTTTATTTTTTATATAATATAAAGTTGGCTTGTAAGTTAACGTTTTGCTGATGATAACGAACAGTTAGATGCAAACAATTAAACAAACCGGGGGAGCTTCCTGAAAGGGAAAAATGCATGATCAGAAACGCGGAAAAACGAACAATAACAGGATATAGAACAAATCACTTCTATTCGTGCTGTGCATATAATATATGGAAACCATATTTAATTGTCAATAGATCAAGCTCTCTCGATAGGTGTCCTCAAAGTAAAATATAATTAGCTTTCTATTCATCAGCGGAAGCTCTTATATTTACAACAAAAACAGACGTTTCCTTTTCAAATAAAACTTGTTTTTTGAAGAACCTATTGAGATAATGCATCCATAAGCAAGGGGACAATAGTCAACAGTAGAACGGACATTCTGAAAAAATAACAGGAGGAATGGATCGTTATGGAAGAAAGAAGGAGAGCGCCAAGACTTCAGGAAGAAAACGAGGTTACGATAACCGTCGTTTCCGGAGGGCAGGACCTTCCCGAGGATACCGTCATTCGCAATAAAAGCAAGGATATTTCCGCTTGCGGGGCCAGGATTCAGGCTAATTTGTATATACCGGTTGATACGCTTTTGATGCTGGAAATGACATTGAGCACTGTTCGCCAGATGATAACGGTTATCGGAAAAGTAAAATGGATAAAAATAATTTATGAAGATCAATCCTATGAAGCGGGAGTGGAATTCGTCAACACGCCCAGCGATGCTATCCGCAAACTTCAGGATTACGTTTCATGGAAAATGAACTATAAGAAAAACAAACCGCATTAGTAAACTTTTGTGAACGCAACCTTGTCCTCGTTGAAACAATATTATTGTGAGACTCAGATTTCAAAAACCAAGTGTATTGAAATTTGCAAGTCGAACAATCCCGCCATAAGCGGAGGGTATAATACCCCGCCCCAGGAGGCGGAATGAGGGTCCAGGGCTTGCCCTGGTGTTCATACCCGTGATTAAAAAAGCGTCTGTAAACTATTCGGAAATATTATCCTGAACGTAAAATAATCAGTAAAAAGACAATAATGAATACATGAGCGGCGATCACGCCGAATTTATGCCGATGATAAAATTCATTGGCCTTTTGAATCCTCTTTAGTCCTCCTAAAAAATTCCGGATCAACACCAGTCCGGGATACTTGTAATTATCCGAGGTAAATTTTTTTTGAAATGCGCACATGGGATACAATGCATAGATATCATCTTTGAGTGGCCGGAAAAGAGTGTCGTTGACAATACCGTGCCATGGTTCATAGGCTAACGTTTCCGCGTAATGCCGATTTAGTGCATAAGCATGGGTCAGGCTCCGGTAACGAACTTTCTGGATGCAAGAATTATCGGTTTGCCGGCTGGAACGAAGCAACGCTCCCAGAAGCAGAACTTTCCATTCAGGATTTTGTTGCAAAAAATCAACGCAATTTTTTAATTTTTCCGGATCGAAGCCGTCAAATTCCACATCATCTTCAAAAACAACAATATTTTTTGCGCCGGTCTCCAGCCCCTTGCGCAGGCAGAGCATATGGGAGTCATAGACTTCTTTTTCAAATTCGTCTGAAAGGCGGTCACAAATGATAAACTCGACTCTTTCTCCCAGTCCAACTTTTGCGAATTCTTCTCGCGCCGATTTGCGTCGATCCTCGCGTTCTCTAAGAGAAACGCAGTATAAGCGATCAAAAAATTCCCAGACATTAGCTGCCTTCTGCACCGTATCCTCAATCCATAGAAAAAATTTTATAAGATACTTTTATAATGAGTATTGAGCTCTGTCAAGAAATGGCTGGCTTAAGAAAAGCCGTTGCAGAAAGCATATGTCTCGTGTATGTCAACAATCATTATGCTGACATGCCTCTGGCATCAGCAACGAGGCTTGTTTAAAAGGGTAAGTTGTGTATGATGCCACAAAGAATCTCTCAATATCTTGCCGGAAGATCCTTTGTCCAAAAGATCATGGAACATCCCGCGGATTTAAGTGAATTCAAAGAACGTCCGACGCCCCGGTTAATTGCCGGTCTGATATTGATGGTGTTGAGCTTTATTATTGGATGGCCCGCAGTCTTTACCTTGAGCGTGCTGGCCGTTTGGTATCATCAACCGCTGATAGCCGTGATTGGAGGCCCGCTGACCTACGCTCTTTCTTGTATCGTGTTCTTTATAGGCGCCTGGATGGCACGCGCCCCGCATTATCTGAATACCCTGACCAGATACACCATGCAATCTTTCCTGAAAAAAATACTTCACGACAACCAATAATTATCTTTTGCTGGCGGATTTTTCACTGTTAATAATTCTGATATTTGGTGGCGAACCGATAACAGGTAAAGTGATAAATTGCAAAATAGAAGATTGAAACTTTTCAAAATATTTTTTGCTCTGTCCGGGATCGGACGAAGGCAATTCCAGGGTCAGCGTAAAAATATTTCGTTCATGTCCCGCGTAATTTCCGAGCGACCCCGGATAATAACCGAATTTTTTCAGCGGGTGATTGCTTTCTTTGCATATCTGCTCCATCCATTTTTCAAAGGAATCCAAGTCCGAGGAAGGACCGTCATAGTCGAAAAAATTAAGCGGGGAATGCGCCGACAGTATTTTCTGCGGTTTGAATCGCTTGATTAAAGCCATCTGAAAGATCGTTTCCTGTTCCGAAGCCGATCTGGCTCCGGGGTAGTAGCGAACCTGTTTTCCCTTGGCTATCCATTGGCGGATGGCTTTGGCTTTCCAGTCTCTGGTGGGGAAATTCCGGTTGATATCAATGTTGCCGGCATTGGTGCGGGTCGGGCTTTTTGCGAGAAAGCCGTCGGGATTCAATAGCGGTGCAATCACAATACATTGATCCTTAAACAGGGCGGGATGCTCTTTCACATAATGGGCAAGTTTAAATATCAGATAAACCGTCGGTAATTCGTCTCCGTGCACGCCGCCGAAAAACAAAACGCAGTTTTTGGAACTATTGCCAAAGTGGACAAACATGAGCGGATGTTTGTTTCGGGTTGTTCTGTGATATTCCCATGCAATATCCTCCGGATGAAGATCCCTCCACCGGTAATCGGCGAATTTGCGTTCCAGCAACCGCAGATATTGTTTGCCCTCTTGGGTGGAACAATCAAGGGCAAAACTTTGCAGCGGCAGCATTGAGATAACAGCAAACAGTAAGACGAGACGAACGGAGATAACCGGTATTTTCATTTTTACCATAAAAGTCAGCTTTCCAATCCTTTCAGGCAAGCGTAAAACAATGCTGTAAGCTCATAACCACACCGCCCTCGGGCGAATGGCGGAGGCAAACGATTCCGGAGAGTCGAGGCGTATCATGGGATAAATGAAATCGTTTGTCAATATCTATACACCCGGACGGTTGCCGGCCGGGGCGGGCGAAAATTCTCCGTGCAAATCGTTGAGGGCTGATTTATACAGAAAAACCGGGATAACAATTGTCAGAATACTTTCGAAACAGGAAACAAAACCATGTTGAAAACGAAAAGAATAAATATCAGCGTTGTTTTATACAAACCGAAATATGCGGGGAATATCGGCGCAGTAGCCCGTGCCGCAAAAAACATGGGCATTCAGAAGATGATTGTGGTGGGGGCCGATGGTTTTGACAGGGAAGAAATGCGGCAGCGATCCACGCATCTGGCCGCGGATGTCCTGGAAAACATCCGGTATGTACCGAACATTGAGGACGCTCTCGGACAGTTCAATTACATTGTCGGCACAACCGCACGTGTGGGCAAGGCCCGCGGTCCGTTTGTGACGCCGCGCCAGGCTGCGCAAAAGATAGCGGATATCTCGCAAAAGAACAAGGTTGCCCTGCTTTTCGGTCCGGAAGATACCGGCCTGGCCAATGAGCAATTGCGTCTCTGTCACATGGTGTTGACGATTCCGACATCGCGGGAATTTACCTCGCTCAATCTTTCCCACGCGGTGATGATTCTCTGTTATGAAATATTTATTGCGTCTTGCGCTGCGGTGACGGCGTCTGAAGCAACGCCGAAGCTGGCGCTTTCCTCGGAGCTGGAAGGCATGTACGGTCAGATCAAAACATTGCTGGCCGATATCGGATTTTTGAATCCGGAAAATCCCGATTACTGGATGATGCATCTGCGCCGCTTCGTTGCCCGTGCCGGAATTTTATCACGCGAGGTCAAGATTGTCCGCGGCATCTGCCGACAATTGCAGTGGTATGCTCATCACAAAAAAACTTGACTTTGCAGGGGAGTTCCCATAGTGAATGCGGCCATAAACATTGCTTTTCTAATCGATTGATTGCATGTGTTAAAGATGCATATCTGATGAAAAACAACGTTACCATGACAATGGAAACCGATGGAGGTTTGACATTATGAGAAAAACATTTTCGTTTACCGGCGCCAAAAAAATTGTTTTCGGCAGCGGATCATTATTAACCCTGGCGGACCACGTCAAGGAGCATCATGCCCAGAATCCTCTGGTTGTTATTGATAAGAACCTGGCCAAAACGGATTTGCTGGAAAAAGTCGCCAATGTTCTGATTCCGTCCGGTATAAAATTTACAATCTACGACAAGGTGGAGGCGGAGCCGCCCATTGAACTGGCGGATGAGGGCGCAAAAACCGCCATGAAAAACAAATGCGATATCGTCATCGGAATCGGCGGCGGTAGCGCGATGGATGTCGCTAAAGCCATTGCCGTCATCGCGACGAACAAGGGCGCGGCCGCCGATTATCTCGGTCTCAACAAAGTTCCCAAGCCGGGACTTCCCAAAATCATGATCCCGACAACCGCCGGAACCGGATCGGAAGTGACTTTTACCGCGGTGTTTCTGCGCAAGAATTTAAAAAAGAAGGAAGGCATGAACAGCCCCTATCTTTATCCGGAACTGGCGCTGCTGGACCCGGAATTGACGCTCAGTCTCCCACCGGTGCCCACGGCGCATACCGGACTGGATGCCCTGTGCCACGCTATTGAATCCTATACCTCCATTAATTCGTCGCCGGTGAGCGAGATGTTTTCCCTGGAAGCGATCGCGTTGATTGCCGAAAATCTGCGCGCCTGCGTGCACGACGGCAAGAACATCGTCGCGCGCGAAAGAATGCTGCTGGGCAGTTTATATGCCGGTATCGGTCTGGCCAACGCCGGTGTAACGGCGGTGCATTCGCTGTCTTATCCACTGGGGGGAAAATACGGCGTCGGACACGGACTGGCCAATACCATGCTGCTGCCGGCGGTCATGGCTTTTAATATGCCGTCAGCTTTGGAAAAGTTTACGGATGTTGCGGAGGCCATGGGGGAAAACGTTGAAGGGTTGCCGGAGCGCGAGGCCGCCTATCTGGCGCTGGAGGCCGTGGAAGCATTGATTGAGGATTGCGGTATCCGCGATACCATTTCCACATTCGGCGTGAAGGAAAAAGATTTTCCGGACCTGGCCGACGTGGCGGTAACGGTGGCCAGACCGCTGGAAAATAATCCCCGCAAACTTACCAGGGACGATATGATCGCAATTTACACGCAGGCATTTTAGAAAGGAAGGTTAAGGATATGGCAGGTGCAGAATTAATAGGAAAAGAAGAAATCAAGGAAGTCATGGATGTTCTCGAGACGGGCATTCTGATGCGTTACGGTTTTGATAGTGAAAGAAAAAGCGTTTATAAAGTAAAAGAGTTTGAACAGGCGTTTGCCAAATATTGCGGCACCGGCTACGCGCTGGGCGTAACTTCCGGCTCGGCGGCGCTCCAGGTAGCTCTTACGGCGATGGATATCGGTCCCGGCGACGACGTGCTGGTTCCCGCCTTCACCTTTCTGGCTACGTATGAAGCGGTCATGGAGGTAGGCGCGATTCCGATTATGGTGGATATCGACGATACCCTAAATCTCGATCCCGATGAAATCGAAAAGAAGAAAACGCCTTACACCAAAGCCGTCATTCCGGTACATATGTGCGGTTCGGCGGCCAATATCGATAAGATCGTGGAAATTGCCCGCAAAAACAAACTGCTGGTTCTGGAAGACAACGCCCAGGGATGCGGCGCAAGTTTCAAAGGTAAAAAGCTGGGTAGTTTCGGCGACATGGGAACCTTCAGCTTCGATTACGTCAAAACCGTCACCACCGGCGAAGGCGGCATGGTAATTACCAATAACAAAGAATTTTATCTGCGGTCGGAATGGTATCACGATCACGGCCACGATCATAATCCCAAAGTCAGCCGCGCGCTGGAAGGCCGGACCATTCTCGGATTCAATTTCCGGATGAATGAACTCCAGGGGGCGCTGGGTCTGGCTCAGTTGCGCAAGCTGGATTATCTCATCGGCGAGCAGAAGAAAAACAAGAAGTTCA
>DJVN01000173.1 GCA_002441205.1 Syntrophaceae bacterium UBA6255
GATTGAGCATATTGGCCGAATAGTTCGGTTGGATGTTCTTGTCGCTGAAATCAATGTTGCCGCCTTTAAACAGTACTTTCCCGATTTTAATATCAGCAGTTTCCTGCTTTTCTTTTTTCTTTGTTTCTGCCGCTACAGGCTTCTTCTCTCCCTCTTTTATCTCTGCGTCTTTTCCCTCCTGATTGCCACTAAAGATGTTCTGAACATTCATGGTCGCATCGGGATTGATAACAATCCGCGCGTAAAAATCGGCAAGCGAAATGGTGTTAATATACAGTGACAAAGGATTATAGCCGAACCTGATCTGATTAAAAGAAAGCCTTTTGAATTTCAGAAAATCATTGGATTGCGCTTTGTCCAGCGTCGCCAGGTTGGAGACGGAAATAGCGCCTGTGCATTTAATGACCAGCTCATCTTTTTTGTTTCTGGTCAGGGAAAAATTACCCGTTGATGAAATCGCGCCGCGCGTGATATCCATTTTAACCTTGTCGGTGAAATAAGGTTGAAACGCTCTGATGCCGATATCTTTCCATTCAGACTGCACATCTACACTCAACGGCTCCAGGGTTAGCGTTCCCTTGTCTTTGAACTCACCTTTCTTGTTCAAAATGCCTTCCAGTTCAATTTGTCCTGTGGCTCCTTTTTCCGTGGAAAGATTGGCGGCTTTGAAAGTGAGCGGCGAAAAATGGAGTTTTACCGGATCGGAGGGTTGGGAATCCATGTAAATAATATCGGCTTTATCCAGCAGAATATTATCCACACGGAATTTAAACCCGGATTTCTTTTTAGCTTGAGCAGCCGGTTTTTCTTTTTCGGGTGCCGGTTTCTGCTCCTGCTTTTTTGTCAGATTGAGAAGGTTGATTTCTCCCTGTTTATCCCGGCGGATGACCAACTCTGGAGAATCGATGGCAATTTTTGCCAGATGAATATTCGACACTAAAGGTTCAACTGAGGCCATGTCAATGCTCAGGGAAGGGAGCTGCAGAATTTTGTTTTGCCGAAGGTCATCGAGAACTATTTCTCTCAGAGCAACATTCCCTGTCAGCGTGAGCGCCGGCGCTTTGTCCTCATTGACAATAAAATTAAGCTTTATTTTGGTGTCGAGCCGCGCTGATTTCAACATGCAGTTCATCTCTGCGGGAACGTAATTCAGATAATAGGGAACATCCAGATCTTGAATATTGATGTCGAAGCTCGTGGCGCGTGACGTCAGAAATGGCCGGGTCTTGCCCACAAGTTCAAATTTGTTATTGTTAATATTGGCTGAAAACTTCGGTTCGACATAGTGTTCCAAGTGGTGTTCGACATTGGAAATAAAGGGGACGGATATATTCATTTCCCGGACAGTATGATTTGTTTTTTTTGGACCGTCTTCAAAATCAATATTGCCGTTGATGATCTCAATATTGTTTAAGGAGAAAAGAAAAGGCTTCTTTTCCGGTTCCGGCTTCTTCTCGTCACGGGGAAGCAGGTCGGAGAAATTGTAGGAGCCGTCCGGTTTACGGGAAATTCCGACATAAGGATTGGTTAGAGTGATTTTTTTCAGAATCAACGCACGGCGGAAGAGGGAAGGCATCAAATCAGTGTTGATATAAAGCTCGTCAAAGGCGACAAAAGGTTTCGGCTTGCCGGGATCTTCCAGTGAAAAACCTTTCAGCGTTACCGAGAGCGCGTAAGGATTAATGCTGATTTTTTCAATCGACGCTTTGCGGTGCAGCGCCTCGGACATCTTTTTCATAATGAACGGCTTCACCAGCGGCGGCGCAATAAAAAATCCCGCAATTCCCAGAACAACCAGAAAAATTAATAATCCAATGACGATTTTTTTCAGTATGCGCATAATGAAGACTCCTTATATTAGCAAGACCTTTTATCGTGGCAAAAAATTTGTCATACCGGCGAAGGCCAGTATCCAGTTGTTTTTTATTATGAGCCAAACAAAGTCTTGATACCTTTTCTCCTCATCTCTTCCGTCTTCCTACCCATAAGTTATCTTCATCAAAATATTTTGATTCAGAATAACCAGCTGCATTCCATAAAGTGTCAAACGCAGGTCTCATGAATCTTTGATAATCCTGTTCTGTCCCGTAATCTTCAATTATAATTTCTGGAAGCAGCAACTCAGAAAATTTAAATGGAACGGGATTGTCAACGTTCCAAATATCACTCCCTACTCCTAACGACGCACCTGAAATATCTTGTAAAGAAATCATAACAACTAGAGGCGGCGGCACGTCCATTGATCGAAGTCCATTTAAATAACCAGACAATACTTCAAAAATCCATTTCTCAAAATCCAAACTTGGTATGTTTTTCCCTTCATTATAAATTCTTGCAATTCCAGCCTTTGTTGCTTCAACAATCCCATTTCTAAATATTTGCGTATATCCGTAACAAGGATCGCCTCCTCTGTAATTAATAACACCGTCAAAATTGAATTGAGGTGTCATACCCATTGAAGTCAATGGTCTGAAAGACTGATGATTGCTGAATATTTGTCTAATATCTAAAGACTGATTATGACTAAAAGCAGAAAAAGGAACGATATGTAAAACAAGTCGACCTCCATGTTCTTCATGACTTATTTTTACTGGCCCTTCATCAACGGATAACATTGATAGTCTTTCTCTTCGGAACGCACGAATTTTATCATTAATTGATGATGATACAATAAAAAGCGATCTTAATTCATCAACACTGACTTCGTGCGTTCCTCCAGAGTTACGAATATAGAATCTATTAATATTTCGAGCACTAACTCGATGGGGAGGATTCCAACTTCGTGGAATTCTAATTACTAAAACATAATTATTTGATTCTAGTGGAATGGATTTAATTTTAAGACCGGTTATCCGTGGTTCTATTCCGTCTCGAGTAAGATTTGTTATTCTTAATATTTCCTGATCTGGGTTAATGTTGCGTAAACCGGAAATTTCAGTTGGAACGCCATTAACTTCTTTCATTCCTATAATTAAATGACCTCCAAATGAATTAGCAAAAGAAGAGACATCCTTTAGCAGTTCTTTTTTATCCTCATCTGAATTACCATATAGATCACGCTTGTAATCAATATTTGGTCCCTCTGGAACTCCAATATTAATAAGTTCATTTAAATCATTTAATGAAATATCATCAAAGTTAAGATTTCCAAGAGACATGCATTTCTCCTATTAACTAATACTTTTATCTTTTCATCTTGTTCTAAAATCCGGGTACCCCATACTAGTTTTAACAACGCTTTAAAAAGCTCTTCCTTTTCAGTAGCTTTGTATTCAAAGTAGAACGAGGCGGCAGCAAGCAGACACCGCAGGCGTATAACCTAAAGGTCACGCGTATGAAAATACGTCGAGGATGGTTGCGCCGCTGTCAACAATGTTATACGAAGAATACGAAGCTACTGCTTGAATTCTTTTTCTATTCTCTCCATCGCTTCGCGTAACCGTTCATCCGGCACCGTCAGCGAGATGCGTACAAAACCCTCGCCATACTGGCCATAAGCTGTACCGGCGGCAACGACCACAGCGGTCTTATCAAACAGACGATTGGTGAATTCCAGTGAAGTCATGCCTTTGGGAACGGGCACCCAAAGATAAAACGTTCCTTTGGGCGGATTGAAGTCAATGCCGATTTTTTTCAGAGTTTTCAGCACCAACTCGCGGCGTTTCCCGTACAAGTCAATCATCTTGTCAACAAAAGGTGCTTCCTGCTGCAGGGCTTTGATGCCGGCGAATTGAATTGGATTAAAGATTCCCGAGTCCGTGTTTTCTTTTACCTTGCTGATAGCCGCGATAAGCTCAGGATTACCGCAGGCCATGCCCAGCCTCCATCCACACATATTGAAGGGCTTGGACAAAGAGTTAAGTTCGATGCCGACATCCTTTGCCCCCTGCGCCATCAGAAAACTAATGCGTTTTTGTCCGCTAAAAACTATTTCGCTGTAAGGGTTATCGTAGCAAACAGCGATATCGTAGGTTCTGGCAAACTCGACCAGTTTGTCTAAAAATTCCAGGGTCGCGCAGGCGCCGGTCGGATTGTTGGGGTAATTTAGAAACATGGCCGTTGCTTTTTGGGCAACGTCCGTCGCAATGTCTTCAAAGACCGGCAGATAATTATTTTGCGGCAGAATGGGAACATTATAGGGAATACCGCCACCCAGCAGGATGCTGGAACGATAGGCGGGATAACCCGGATCGGTCATCAAAACGATATCATCGGGATTGACCCGCGCGATGATAAAATGATGGCAGCCTTCTTTCGAACCGATCAAACCCAGAATTTCATTTTCCGGATTAAGCGTAACGCCGTAGCGTGTTTCATACCATTTCGCTATTTCACGGCGGAAAGCCAGCATGCCTTTTTCTTCATCAGTCGGATAACGGTGATTTAAAGGATCGCGCGACGTAGCGCAAAGTTCGTCAATGATTGAATCCGGTGTCGCTTCCACCGGGTCGCCGATAGCCAGCGAAATGACGTCTTTGCCGTCAGCCTTGGCCTTGTTGATTTTTTTTCTCAGTTCCATGAAAAGGTAAGGCGGGATTTTTTTAAGTTTTTCAGCGGTTTTCAAAATCAATAACCTCCAGAATTAATGAATTATTTATAAGCCTCCTCAAAAAGAAACCCGTGATAGACCATTTTGACACGGCCTTCAAGGTAAATTTCCCGACACAGGCCGTTTTGATTTTCAAAATAAACGCGCAGGGTTTCACCGCTTTGCACCAGCACGTCAACCGGCGATTCGACAAGGCCTCTTTGCGCCGCAGTCAGGGCAGCCGCTACCATACCGGTGCCGCAGGCCAGCGTTTCATTCTCGACACCGCGTTCGTATGTCCGGACTTTGATATTATGCCGGTCAATGACAGCGGCAAAATCGGCATTGGTTCCCCTGGGAGCAAAGCGTTCATGGAAACGGATTTTATGTCCGTCATTAAATATGTCGCAATTATCGATATTATCCACAAAAACGACGGCATGGGGCACTCCCGTATCGATGCTATCCAATATAAATTTCTGCCCGTCCGTTTGAATTTCGATATTGGACTCAACCGGCGAGGGATCGGTCAGCTTGACCTTGACGCTATGGTCATGAACTTCTGCGCTGATAATGCCGGCGATGGTTTCCCAGGACATCTCTTGGACGGCGATTCCCTTCATGTAGGCAAAACGTGCTGCGCAGCGGGCGGCATTACCACACATTTCCGCCATGGAACCGTCCGAATTGAAAAATCGCCACTTAAAATCAGCGATTTCGGAGGGCTCAATAACCACCAATCCATCCGCGCCAACAGAAATTTTTTGCTGGCAAACTTTACGGGCGAACTCGGATAAATCTCCTACATCAAGGGATAAATCCATATTATCAATGATGATAAAATCATTGCCGCTGCCGCTCATTTTATAGAATTCAATCATATTTAATTCCGTTGGAAACCGAGTTCGCTTTATTATCCCACGTCGCTACAGGGATATCCCTCTATGCTTCGCACAAGGGACAATTCAACTTACAGACATTATTGCACTTCGTTTATAATGTCTGAGTTTCATTGGTTTCCAATCCCGATTTATCGGTATTGGATAGTTCGACTTACAAATTTCATTGCGTTGCACTTATAAAATTTGAGTCTCACTACACCTCGATGACGATATCATCCGTGCGCTGAAGAGAGCGGGTGACGCGCAGCACTTCTTCCGTCGTTGTGATTCCGGAAAGCACCTTGTCAATGCCGTCTTTCTGCAGGGTAATCATGCCTTGTTTAAGAGCCAGTTCGTTAATCTGATTGGCGTCCGATGTTTTCAGCACCAGTTTTTTGACCTCGTCATCAACCGTCAGTATCTCAAAAATGGCGGTTCGTCCTCTGAAACCCGTCTGCATGCATAAATTGCATCCTTTTTTGCGGTAAAAATTGTTGTTCTTTAACACCGATTTTTCCAGACCGAGATTAGCCAGAGATTCCTCATCCGGCACATAAATTTCCTTGCAGTGCGGACACAAAACGCGCACGAGACGCTGGGCGATGATCGCGACAATGGACGAGGTGACGAGGAAGGGTTCAATGCCCATATCAATCAGTCGTGTGACGGCACTGGCGGCATCGTTGGTGTGCAAAGTGGAGAAAACCAGATGACCTGTGAGTGATGACTGTATGGCGATTTCCGCCGTTTCCCGGTCGCGGATTTCACCGATGAGAATAACATCGGGGTCCTGGCGGACAATGGAGCGCAGTCCTGCGGCGAAAGTCAGATCGATTTTGGGATTGACCTGAATCTGTCCGACGCCATCCATCTGATACTCGATGGGNNGTGGTTGTTTTGCCGCTTCCGGTGGGCCCTGTAACCAATATGATGCCGTAAGGTGACTTGATTAATTTATTGAGCAGTTTGATGCGTTCGTCGTGCATGCCTAAATCAGAAAGCATCAGGATGCTGGAGGTTTTGTCAAGTAGTCGCAAAACGACTCTCTCTCCAAAGGCTGTAGGTATTACCGACACGCGAATGTCAACAAGACGGTCGGCAATTTTTATTTCAATGCGCCCGTCCTGGGGCAGGCGTTTTTCAGCAATGTTGAGCTTGGCCATGATTTTGACACGCGAAATTAAAGGAGATTGAATTCGCCTCGGCATGCTGAGGATATCGTACAAAACACCGTCAATGCGATAACGGATTTTCAAATTGCCGGAATAGGGTTCAATGTGAATATCGCTGGCCCGGTCTTTAATCGCGCCGGAGAGAATAAGGTTCACAAGCTTGATGATCGGCGCGTCGCTGGCTTCATCGAGTAAATCCGCCGTTTCATCAATTTTCGATATAAGATCATCGGTGGAGGATTCGTTCATTTCCTCAAAGTAATCCTTGGCCGAGGAACGGCTCATGTCGTAAGCCAAGTTTATTGCCGTTACAATCGTATCTTGCAAAGCAAGAACAACGGACAGATTTGGATTTTTCAGAATGTGCCTTAAATCGTCAACCGGTTGAAAATTGGAAGGATCATTTAAGGCAATCACGGGATTGTCGGGCGTTAGAAGCGGAATAATCTTGTGCTTCTTCAGGTATTGGATGGAAATACTTTGCGTGAAATCAATATTAATGGTTTCCATGGGCAGTTCCGGCCAAAAGGGAAGCCCGAAGTGTTCGGACAAAATTTCCAGCAATTTTTTTTCGCTAATGACTTTTTTGCGGATAAGCTGACTAAAAAAACCTCCGCTATTACTGGTCCTGGCACTGCGTGTTTCGTCAAGAATATCCGGCGCAACTCCGGCGGCTATGAGTTTTTCATCCAGGGAAGAAAAAACAGATTTACCCGCTGTTGAGACGCTGTGCGCGGAGGCCGCCGATTCTTTTAAGGATGTGTGAATTTTGGACATAGTTGGTAAGTGCCTCAAACTCAGGGATTGTCCGGCGTTTTATTCCCGAGAGGGGGCGCCGTGGCATCCGCTTTTTCATTAAGCTTGATGATTCCTTCCACGACCTCTCCCATTGATCCTCTTTTTTCCTCATAGATTTTCGCGGCGTCAGCCTGGGTACGGACGATATGCGGAGTCAGGAATACATACAGGTTGGTTTTTTCCCGGGAGGATGTTTTGGTTTTGAAGAGCCAGCCCAGCAGGGGAATGTCGCCCAGAAGGGGGAATTTATACGTGCCTTCATCTGTGCTGTCGCCGACCAGACCGCCGATAACAACGGTTTCATTGTCTTTGACGATTACCGTCGTCTTCGCCGTTCTTTTTAACGTGGTGGGTCTTGCTTCGTCAGCTCCGGATTGCACTTTGGTTACTTCCTGATTGATCTTGAGGCGAACGAAATTTTCTTCATTGATGTTCGGTGTAACTTTCAAAATGACGCCGACGTCTCTGTATTCGTAACTGTTGTAATTGATGGACGTGGTGGAACTTGTCGTGTCCTGTCGGGTGAGGTAGGGAACGTTGGATCCGACATTGATTTCCGCTTCCTCGTTGTCCAGTGTCATAATCTGCGGTGTGGATAATATGGAAACTTCCGAATCATTCTTATAGGCCTGAATCACTGCTCCTATGGTCGGGAAAGTAACGCCGCCAATCTTGATGTTGGCGCCGACCATGCCCATGGAAAAACCGTTCGGGAAAGCGCCAACAACCCCGGCCGTGGTTGTTGTCAGCAAGCCGTCAAGAATATTGTAAGAGCCGGTGCCGGAAGGACCGGTTCCGCCGGAACCGGCAAAAGCCGCTGTGGGATTTCCATCAACGGACCCGTGTTCGGTTATTCCGCGCCACTCAACACCCAGCTTGAAATCCTTGTTGGCATTGACTTCCATAATCAGCGCTTCAATGTAGACCATGGGACGCGGCACATCGAGCTGTTTGATGATGTTTTCGATAATTTTATAATCTTCCCTTTCCGCCATGACCACCAGGGTATTGGTCGCCTTGTCCGGAACGATTTGAACGTTTTTGGAAACCACGGTGGTGGGCGCCGTTTTCGCGCCGGTTGCCGGAGCTGTGCCGCTTGATGATCCGCTTTCTTTGACGATGTTGGTAAGAACTTTTGCCAGATCTTCAGCGACGCTGTTCTGTAAACGATAAACCTGAATATTGGATTCGCCACGGGGCACGTCCTTATCCATAAACGCGACGAGTTTACGTACACTTTCCGTATCCGCTCCGCTGGCCAGCAAAATGATGGAATTCGTGCGCGAATCGGCTACGACTTTGAGTACTGCTCCTGCTTTCCCGCGAGCCGGACTTTGTGTAAAGATGGTGTTCAGGGCTTTGACCACTTCCGAAGCGGAAGCATTCTGCAACGGAACATAGGATATCTGGTCGCCGGCGCCTTCAACATCCAGAACCGATACGATTTCCTGCATTCTCTTGATATTAGACATGTAGTCTGTGATGACCAGCATTCCCGCCGGGGGATAGGAAAGCACAGAACTGGTCTTGGGAATGATCGGGTCCAGAATGCGTTTGATTTCGTCGGGGTTGGCTCTTTCCAGGGGGATGATCTGCGTGACCATGCGGTCTTCCTGCGTAGCCGGGTTTTTTTGCGTTCTGGTTTCCAGACCTTTTTCCCGTGCCACGACGGAAGGAATAATTTTGATCATGTTGCCCGATGGAACAACGGTAAAACCATTGATTTCCAGAACGGACAAGAATACTTTATAGACGTCTTCTACGGGAATTTTCTTGGGAGACATAATGGTCACTTTGCCTTTGACCTTGTCATCGATAATGAAATTTTTCCCGGTCAGTTCACTGACAAATTTTACCAGGACACTGATGTCGACATTATCAAAATCAAGCGTTACATATTTTTGTGACGCATCAGCCTTTATAGGCTTATCAGATGACTGACCTCCTTTGAATTTTTTTGAAGGATTGACGTCTTCCTGGTTTACATCTTCCCTGATCGCGGCTTCAGGTATTTGTGCATCCGGTGCCTGGATGATGACCTGACCGCCGGAATCCGGAACAGTTGCTGCTTGAATATTTTTATCGTCTGCCTCTATCTGCTTTGCGGGAGCAGGTTTTTTTTCAACCGGCTTGTTGACAATTGCTTTCCGGTCGGAATCCGGCTTGCCGGCAGTGGTAACTTTTTCGTCCGTGCCGGAAATACGAGCAGCAAATGCCGGCAAAGCAGCGCTCAGCATGAATATCAAGCTCATGATGCCGCAGCAGAATAATAATCCTGATTTTACAGTAAAAAAGCGTGATTTTTTCATCTTAAAATTATTTCTTCTCCCGTCATTTTTTTAAATTCCGGTAAATCAGCCAGAACCTTGAGATCTTTATCTTCACTCGCCCATTGTCTTGCCTGCGGATTGTATTTTATGGCATTCTTCAGGTAAGAAAGGCTTCTGTTTAAATCGTTATTTTGCGCATAAATACAGGCCAGATTGTAATGAGCATCCGGATAATCATGCTTTATCTCCAGCGCGTCATTGAGTCGAATAATTGCCCATTTATAAACTTTTTTATTCATATATACAACGCCCAGATTATTTAATGCCTCTATGTTACGCGGGTCAATCTTGACCACTTCTTTGTAGAGTTTTTTTGCCTCGTCCAGGTTGCCTTCCTGATGCTTTTGAATGGCCTGCGTGTAAATCTTTTTCACATCAGCTGTGTCGGGTGCCACCTTGCTTTCTGGTTCAACATTTCTTGTCGATAATGAAGGCTCTTCTTTATTTTCAGCCGGTAGTTCTTCTGACACCGACTTGTTTAAGGGAATGGCGATTTGCTCGTTTAAAACAGTTAACGTCTTTGCAGGAATTTTTTTGTCTTCCGGGTGATGCAGCAGGTTAAATAAAACGACTGCACAAAAAACGAATATTAATATTCCCGCAATGTGTTTCCATTTCCGCGACTGTTTCGTTTTTTTGCCCGAAACCGAAACGATAGTTTCATAGGCCGCATACGGTAATTTTTTATCTTTTTGCGCTTTTTGCAATGCGTCGTTTATGTAACTCATAATAGACCTTTGGTCAAGAATTTCCGGTGTTAGCCAGGTTGGTCAGGCGAGCTAATATTTTTCTGCCTACGCTCATCGTCTTTTGAAAATAATCAATTCCGATATCATGCACCGCCAGCCTTACTATTTTACGGTTTATTTTACGGATGTTTTTTGTGTAGGCAATCAATAAAGCTCTGTCGCAAATAGCATTAACCCGACGAGGGATGCCTTCTGAAAAATTGTAAATAAGACTAAAAGCTCCTCTCGTAAAGGTGAGAGATCCGGGGCCCTGGGCTATAGTAAGGCGATGTATTATATAGTGACGCACTTCCGGTAGCGATAAAGGTTTCAGATCATAACGGACCGTTATTCTTTCATTCAACTGTCTCAGAGCGGGAAGCATCAAGGTGGCTTTTATTTCCGGTTGTCCGATTAAAATGATTTGAATAAGCTTCTCGGTTTCAGTCTCAAGATTGGACAGCATCCGTATTTGTTCAAGCACGCCATGAGAAAGATTCTGCGCCTCATCAATCAGAAGCACCGCCGTCTTTCCCGCGGCAAAATTTTTCAATAAAAAATCATTCAGAATATCAAGAAAATTTTTCTTACTTCTTGATTCGCCTTTAATCTCTATGCCGTATTCTCCAAGAATTGTTTCCAGTAAGTCGAGTTCGTCAACCGCGGTGTTGAAAATAAGGGCTGTTTCCACCGAATCATTCAGAGAGGAAAGCAAGCTGCGGCAAATGGTGGTTTTCCCCATGCCAATATCGCCGGCCAGCAAAACAAATCCTTTCCTTTCCTGTATCCCGTAGATCAGACAATTCAAGGCGTCACGATGCTGCCCGCTTAAAAATAAATAACGCGGCTCCGGCGATAAACTGAAAGGATTTTCTTTTAAACCAAAATAAGCGGCGTACATATGAGGTTTTTCCTTTAACCCAATTAGTCGAAAGTATAATTGATGGTTTCTTCTTTGCCTCTTCTTTTAATATTTAAACCAATGTTGCTGCCGGACTGCATCAAATTTACAACCTGTAACAGATCATCAGCTCCCTTTATTTTGTTATTGTTGATATCCACGACGATATCACCGTTTTGCAGACCCATTTTTTCATAAAGGCTTCCGGGAGCAATATTGGAGATAATGAATCCTTCCTGCACCCCTCGTCTGATAAACGGACGAATGACAGCTCTGCGCATTAAATTGTTTAAATTGCTTAATTTTTCAGTCACGGCTTGTTTGCTCAAGGTTAAATTTCTGGACGCGGCGCTGCCCGCCGGTGACTCTGGAAGCAATTGACCTTCGACGCTCTCTTTGACCTTTAAAATTGTGTCCCGCCCACCACGTCTTAGTGTCGCTGTATTGCGCGTTATATTCACCAATTTAGAGGGACCGATCATATCGCCCAGGCGGTACAGTTTTTGTTTTTTGCTGCTGCGTTCTTCTATAAAAATAAAACCGAAGGAAGAATTGCAGGCTACCGTTCCCTTCAGATCAAAATCTACGGCTTTCTGTTCGGGATCAAAAATACCTCCCTCCGAGGCACTGCCTTCTACTTCTTTCAAGGTCGTGAGAAAGATATTACGCTCGGTGATGATGGCGTAATCCTGAAGCTGACGGCGCTGATTGTTGAACGTGGAGGATGAAGTTCTTTCGCCTGTTGTAGCAACAGCTTGCTGGGTCAGCGGGATACTGATGATTTTATAAAAAAGATCCGTTCCTTCGAAGGACAATACGGTTATGGCAAGAAGAATGAACAATGTCCGCGTGAAATCAGTGTCCATGATCTGACGGGCATTCATGTTTTCGATTCCCTTGATCCGTGCTTCGAATAACTGTTTGAGTTTAAGCCACATATTTTTTACCGTTACATATACCGAAGTAAAGGATTAGCCAGCGTTCCGCCAATATTGATCTTCATTTTAACTTTTTTCTCCGCTATGACTATTTCGCCGCTCAGATTTAGCTGACTGTTTTTAAAATCATCGGCCAGCGTTATATCGCCATTAAAAGAACAATCCAACTGGGGTCCTGATATTTCCATTTTCTCCAGCGTGAGATTGCCGTTTTTTATTGACGCCTTGATGTCGCACCGGTTAAAATCAATTCGACTTAATCCGATAAACGGTTCGACCAATGCAAAAGTTCCCTTGTTTAAGATAAGATCGATAGTTCCTGAAGAATATCCATCCGTAGCTTTATTGAAGGTCCAATTGCCGCTGGCCCGCCCTGTAATCTCTCTTCCCATCAGTGTTTTGATAAAGGAGTATTGGCCCAGATCAATATCCTGAATCCTGAAATTTCCTTCTTCCGGCGGATAAATTTTAGAAAATGAAGCCAGTCCGAAACGTCCGGAAAAAATTCCCCCATAAGCTTTCCCGCTCATGCTGATATATTGCTTTTTCTGAAAGAAACTTATGGGATTGAATTGCAGGTCAAATAGGTTTGCCCGGAAGTAGGCATGTGTTGAAAATTGTGAACTTACACTTAAATTTTTCATCTTGACACCAAAAGGAAAAGACGACCGCAGAGATTCAGTCTTTAAAATAAATCCCGATGAATTCAAGGCGTTTTCCAGCTTGTTTTTGACAATATCCGCGGGGAAAAGAAGGTACAAAAATACCACGGTGATCAATATTCCATAAAGAGCGAACCACAACGCCTTCTTGTTTAGCATCCTCATAGTCCTACCTTTTTCTCTGTTCTTGATGAAGAGGCTGCAAAGAGGATATTTGCAGCTGCGCACTCAAAT
Source organism: Syntrophaceae bacterium UBA6255 (assembly GCA_002441205.1). Lineage (GTDB taxonomy): Bacteria > Desulfobacterota > Syntrophia > Syntrophales > Smithellaceae > Smithella. Next base: position 13,173 of record DJVN01000173.1, read on the forward strand.
ACTCCGGATTTTCCTTCATTTTATTGACGGCGATTTTTTTTATTCTCACCAAATCTTCCGGTGATTCCGTGTAATACAGAAAATCATTGAGCTGTTTAATGGTAATGGTATCCAGTTTCATGTCCACCAATGATTCTTCAAAGAAAGAAGACCGGGTCCCCTTTGACGAGTTCATATATTGAATTCTTCCCCTGACCTTTGCCTGAGTCGCCTTTTTTTCAAGCCAGGAAAACAAGGTAAAATCGGCGCCATGCGTGGAAACCGCCCTTTTCGTGGCCGCTGTTTTTGCCTCCAGAGCGGTAAACTCGGAGGAGAGTTCATTGATCTGCACCAGGTTTTTTTGATGGGTACGGATCGCTTTTTCCAGCTTTTTTTGGGCTTCCATAAAAGGGAAAATAGCTATTTCCAGAATCAGAGCGATGCAAACAAATATTGCCGCGCCGGCGACAAGTTTCTGCTGTTTGGAGTCCAGTTTGTTCCAGAATGTTTTTATCATTTAACTTCAATCCTTAAATTGAACTCCACCTTGCCTCCATCCTTGGTTAGACTGGTGGACCCCATTGTAACTTCCTTAAAATATTTTGATTTTAAAAGTTCATTTTTTATTGAAGTCACATCATCTATCGTTTTCGCCTCACCTTTGAGGGAAATCACACCTTTTTCGTAAGTCAAGCCGGAAATTAAAATATTGGACGAAGCGGGAATCAGGCGGGAGATTTCTTTCAATAACTCGATGGTTGTTGTTTCGGGCAAGTCTTCATAAAAATCAAATGTTTTCCTGTTCTCGGCGAGGCGGGCTTTAAGTTGCTGCACCGGATCAACCATATTCGTTGCTTCAGGAAAATTCTTTTGAAAGGTGAAAGCGATTTGTTTTTTAATGACATTGAGGCGCTTTGTTTTCAGTCCATAGTCAAAAAGTTGATTAAAAAAAGCTAAGACAATAATGATCCCGGCAATGATCCCTGCCCATTTTAATTGTTTCTTGAAGTTAAGGCCGGTGTTTTTCGCAGCGAAATCACCCTGCCGGAAGTTAAAGGATTTTCGGCCGGTGGAAATTCTCAATGCAGCGGCAATGGCCGTGTTCATGATTTGGGGAGAGAATTTGTTCTGAATATTTTTTTCGATTTCCAGTTGCTTTGTGTGAATGAAATCGAGAATTTCGATGTCGGAAGAAAAAATACTCCGGAGCTCTGTTTGCAACGGATTAAACAAAGAACCTCCTCCGGTTAGGACAATTCGCGTCGGATCATTTTGCAGCACCCCGTTTATTTTCATGTACTCCGCTGTATTTTTAAGCTCTGAGCAGAAATGGCGGCATGCCTCGATGGTTTTCGCACCGGCCTGAGAAAAATTATCAGTAATTTTTATATGTTCTGCTTCATCTTTTGTCGCGGAAATGTCACCGGCCAGTGCTTCTGTTACGAGATGACCGCCGAAAGCCAGCGAGCGGATGTGAACAATCGCATTACCTTCGCAAAATGCCGCGTTTGTGGAATAGCGGCCTATATCCAGAATCATTCCGCTATTGGCCTGTTTTCTGTTGTCTGTTATTTGGGCCGCCAGCGCGGAGGTAGATACGTCAATGATGGATACATCGCCAAGGGTTGCTTCCACCTTCTCTATCCAGTAGCGGACATTGTTCTTGGTCATTGCGGCCACCAGCAATCCGTCGTGGGGAATCATCAGGTAATCGGCTATCGCGTCCTCAACAGGAAGTGGTATCAGCGGTTCGAGCTCAAAGGCCAGCGTCTTTCTGATTCTGTTGTCATCGCGAAAAGGCAGATGGACCTGTCTGAACATCATTTCTGTCGGTGGCAGGGAAACGCCGCAGGGAATACCACGGAAAATTTTATCTTCCGACAATTTTTTTAATGCAGATTCCACCCCTTGATTTTCATTTATTTCTATAATTCTGGAGGCAAGAATATGTCCTCCCGTTAACCCTTTTTTGGCTAAAACAACCGCTTTAATTGTGCTCTGGCCTATATCCAGCCCCAGGAAGGTTTGCGGCATTACTCCTGCCTCCATTTAATGATCTTGATGGATTTTGAGTCCTGTCTCTGGACAATTCCTGTTATAGTTTTTGACATATTGTTCAATGTGCCGGTGGAGATAATTTTAAAATAACCGCTTTTCACCGTAATCAACTCCTGTTTGATCATTATATTTCCCATGCCGGTTACTTGTTTGTACCATTGCGTATCAGATAAATCGTTGCCTTCTTTGGTGCGATATTCATCGAGTTGGTCGGCCAACTCCTGAGTTATTTCTTCGTTCAGTGAGCGTAATACTATCGTTGGCGCTGTATTAATGTTTATCAAACCTTCGCTGTCGATGGTGACATATTTTACCAGTGACGGTTTGTCTTTTGTTCCGTAAAAAATTTCTTTAGTTATCCCCTTTACCATAAGCAATTCTTCAATGCAATCAAGCGGAGCATTTTTTACTTTATAAGGGGAATCCAGGGAGGCGTAATAATTGCTTTCCGCTCCATAACTTGATGTATTACCGTCGGCGTCAATCCAGTCCTTGATGGAATCAACTATTTCGTCGATTGTTCTTGTATCCAGGCCGAATTCCTGCTGGCTCAGCAATCTGATCAGCATTTCTCTTATGCTCTCGTTGTATACGTCCCCATTAACCAGTTTATTCAGAGGAATTTTGCCTGATTCGTCTTCAATTCTGGCAATAAAATACCCTTCGGGGAAAAGCGTATTGGATTGAAGGGATATCGTTTCGATTTTTGCCCAGTCGTCGAGCAAAGAATCGTAATTGCTTGCGGAGCCGGAAAGTAAAGCCGCTGCTCCGTAAAAGCCGGATTTGGCGATATAGGTCAGTTTTATACCATCACTTAGGTTCGCCGCATCATAAATATCGGCGCGCGTCGACCTGTTTAATTCTATGACAACGGCAACCAGTATAACGATAATAAGGATTACCGTAATAAGAGCTGCGCCGTCATTTTTCAAAATTTTGTCTTTCATCATCATTATTGGGTCGGTAAAAACACCTTCGTCATGAATTTGTATGGTTTTTTCAAATCATTTTTGTTGACAAGAAAAAGCTCTATTTTTACGGTGATCGGAACTTTGCCTTGAAATTCTCCTGCGCCTGAAGAAGTGTTCCATGAATCATGTTCACGTCCGGAGGAATCGTAGAAGATTAGATTGAACGCTTCTATGTTTTTACAAATAACAAATCCGCCTTCGGCTTGACTTGTTTCGTTTGATTTCGTGCCGGCGACATCCAATCTCCACAGAGAGAAACTTTGTCCGTCTTCATCTTCTTTCACAAAGTAGCTGATTTCGCCCGGACATCCCTCGCTTTCGTTTTCGCCCAAAGCCAAATGAGCGGCTGACCAGAAGGAAATCGAATGAAATTCACGATCGCCCAATGTTTTCTTTTCGGCTTGCAGATCGAAATGCCCGGCTGATTTCTGCAAAGAAGATAAATCATGGATGAGTCTGTCCATGGAGATGCGCGCCATTTGATAAACCGTCCCTTCTTCCACCAGCTGACGCGTGTTTTTTAAAGTTCCGGTATAGGAAACATAAACAATGGACATAACCAGAGAAAGAATAAAAACGGCAATTAATATTTCGACAAGCGTAAATCCCTCCGAAGCCATTTTTTTTGATAACGTATTATTCATTTTTTACAGCCTCGGTTTTATAAAGAACCAGTTTGTATGTCCCGCGACGGATGAACAACTTGTTGGTCACCGTAAGCTCGATTTTCTTGAATTGCTGAAGCTGCGCGTCGCTGATGACCAGATGCCAGGTATAGTCCGGGTAATCGGCGCCGAAATCTCCTTGTTCGTTTTGATTGAGCAAAGGAGATCGGGTTTCCACGTCGGCCATTTTACTTTGTGCCAGAAGCGCCGCCGTGGTCATGAAACGCGAATCCGTGGCCATGGAAATGCTTTGCGACTGCAACTGAAAAATGGAAACCAGCGCGATGGCCAGAATCGCCATGGCCACCATAATTTCCATCAGAGTAAAGCCTTTTTCCTTTTTATGCGTCATTGAGATGTCCATCGCCGGGGGAACTTATTGTCCGAATGTGTTTATGGGAATATCCATATATTGGTCATAAATATCAGTTACACCCAGGAAGGGATTGATTACGATAGTCATCTTATCTTCTTTATAAGAAAAATGTATAATGGCGGGGGAACAGACATTGTTTTTTTTGAAAACAATTTTCACTTCGCCCGCTGATTTTTTATTATTGTTTTCGTCCACAATATCCATGATGACGACATCCGCGGGAAAATGCCGGCGCAGTTTTTTTATTTCAGCGTGTTTTTCCGGTGTCATGTCGGAGGCAATTACCCAGTAGGAGGAGTCGGATAAATCAATATTCAGGATGTAGTCCAACTGGTCCCGGACAGCCTCTGTCCGGAGTTTTCTTTCCAAGCCGATTAACTGGCGCGATGCTTTCTTAAGACTGTCGCCGGTGAGAGCATTCCTTGTGGAAGGTACAGCCAGCACCAGAATCACGCCAATAAGCACGATGACCAGCAACAATTCTAAAAGAGTAAATCCCTTTTTATTCAACTTCCCAGTTATTGATGTCCTGATCGACACCGTCTCCTCCGGCTTCACCGTCCTTGCCCAGACTACTTAAATCAAAATCGCCGTGACTGCCGGGGCTGATATAGACAAATTCATTTTCCCAGGGGTCTTTGGGAACTTTGCCTTTTTCCAGATAGCCTCCCTGGCGCCAGTTTTTAGGAATATTCCCTGTGCTTGGAGCTTCCACCAGCGCGTTCAGCCCCTGTTCCGTTGTGGGATAGCCACCGTTATCCAGCTTGTAGAGTTTCAGTGCCGATTCCAAAGCTTCCATTTGTATCTTGGCTTTGGTCTGACGGGCTTCGTCGGGGCGTCCCATAATGCGGGGGATTATCATGCCGGCGAGCACTCCTAAAATGACAATAACCACCATCAATTCAATCAGAGTAAAACCTGCCTGCCTGTTGTGAGACTCAGATTTAATGACACTCGCTGAGAACGAGTTACGCGAAGTTCGAAGCGTAAGTGGAATTATCCCGTGATTTCTTTTTTCTATTATAAGTTTCATAAAAAAGCCCCCTTATGTATAATTTTATCTTACAAGTTGGTTCATTTCAAATATCGGCAGTAGAATCGAAACAACAATAAAGCCGACTGCTAATCCCATGACAAGTATCATAACCGGCTCCAGAAGAGAGGTCATGACCATGATATTGGCCTGCGATTCGTTTTCGTAAGCCACGGCAATGCGATTAAGCATTGCTTCCAGCGCGCCGCTTTGTTCTCCCACCGCAATCATTTCCGTTACCAGCGGAGGAAATAAGCCGCTTTTAGTCAGCGGACCGGAAAGTCCCTTGCCTTCTTCAAGGTCTCTGGCTGCCTGATGAATGGCATCCCCGATAACAATGTTATTGACAATATTGCGAACAATTTCCATCGCTACAAGAAGTGGAACGCCACTTTGCAAAAGTGTCGCCAGTGTCCGGCAGAATCTTGCTATTGCTATTTTGCGATTAATCTGTCCCATAACTGGAATTTTTAATCTGGCATTATCCCACATCCGCTTACCCGAGTCTGTTCCTGCCGTCATGTACTTGAAAACAGCTACTGAGGTTGCCAGAAGAATCATAATAAGCCACCAGAAGGATTTTAAAAAATGACTTACTTGAATCAGGATAATGGTAATCAGAGGCAGGGCCTGATTCATATCGGCGAAAATTCCCGTGATTTTGGGAACGACGAACGTCATCAAAAGAAAAATAACGGAGGTTCCGATAATCAGCATAATGATAGGGTAGGCAAGGGCAGAACGGATTTTACTCATCAGGGCCTGCTGATTTTCGCTGAAGTCGGCCAGACGTTCCAAAACCAGATTGATGGTTCCCGAAGCTTCACCTGCTCTTACCATGTTCAAGTAAAAAGGTTGAAAAATTTTAGGAAATTCAGACATGGCCTCGGTCAGGCTTTTGCCTTCATTTACCTTTTCGCGGATTTGCGCCAGTGATTTTTTTAAAAGAGGATTTTTCTCCTGTTGCATCAAAATGGAAAGGGAGGGAACGAGGGGCATGCCGGCACCGAGAAGGGTGGAAAGCTGTCGTGTTAAAACAGCGACCTGACTGGTTGAAACCCTTTCCCAAAGATTAATTTTCAAGGCACCGGATAAAGCGGACTCCTTTTTTGTTTCCGCCTGATTGATTTCAACGGGATAGATATTTTCTTCCCGCAATTTCTGACGCGCTGCGGTAATCCCCGGGGCGTCAACAAATCCTTTTAGCTGATTGCCTTTTTCATCCAGTGCAATGTATTCAAAGACACTCACGAGTTTTTGCTCCGTCTGCTCAATTAGTTTATATGCGCGTTTAACATAAATTTAATTTCGATTCAATAAGTTAAGGGTTCTTAAAGATTGTTTTCCCGTGTACTAAAAAGGGGCTGAAAAGCCCCCTTTTAGATGTTCTCCATATGATTCTTTTTTATGGATTGTCCGTAATGGGTATAGATACTTCTCTTGATTCCGCGCTTTCGCCGTTGTTATTTAACGACGTAACGACAATATAGTAAGTTCCATTTGTCAGAATCGTCCCTGAACCCTGCTGTGGTGATGTGTCTGGATCGGGAATATTGGTAACCGCTCCTGTAAGTTTTGTGACGCCCTTAGCCTTTGCGATATAGATGTTGTAGGCAGTAGCATCAGACATCGTGTCCCATTCAACAATGATGTTACCGTTATTGTTATTAATAATAGCAAGATTCGTGGGAGCAACAGGAGGGGGATGAATGCTAGGTTGAGCCGCATATATAAAGGAAGCGCTGCTATCGCCGGTAGTGCTATTATCGTCGCCATCCAATGCCGCCACCCAGAAAATATACTCCTGGCCATTGTTTAATCCGGTAAACGTATAAAAATTATTGTTTATTTTATCACTTTCGCCATAATTTGTGAAAGAAGTATAATAGTAAACCTTATATCCGTTAGCATAGGGCACGGCATCCCAGGTTATGGTTGCCTCTCCGTCTCCCGCGTTTGCACGGACATTTTCGGGTGCGGGCAGCGGGGGATTATCCTGAGGGGTTGAATAAATCGTTTTTGTCAGATCGCTTTCATCTTCCCCCTCGGCTTTGGCCGAAAGGGCAAACCAGTACGTCGTTCCGTTTTGAAGTCCGGTTACAGGATAGGGTGCGCTGATAATACCTTCGATCTTATTGCCGTCAGATTTCATTTTCGCGGAATTAGGTTGCTCATTGGAGCCGTCATCTTCCAGGTAGTAAATATTGTAAGTGTCTGCGGCGGGCAGCATCTTCCATTCCAGTGTTATTTCATTCCTTCCGGCATCTGCCCTCAGTTGAATTGGTAAATATTCCTCTGATTCGGAGGAACCGATATTAGAATCACCACTGCTGGAGCACGCGGAGGCAAACATTGTTAATGAGCTCAATAATAATAAATAAGATAGAAATTTTCTCATTTGTACTCCTTTGTAAAACATCCGGTTAAAGAAAATTTAAAACGCCAATTTTTCAAAGGCAATAACAACAAATACACAAGAGGAATTTGTTCTCCGTGCCTCGAAATGTTTTTATGATATTTTTTAAATGATGCACATCAAAGTCAATCTCTGTCAAGTCAATTTTTGAGAGGTCATTGAGCTCATATAACGAGTGCTTATCTCATCCGCCGGTTCAATGCAGAGGCTTTTGAGATAGGCTTTAATGAATCCCTTAAGGAAAACCGCCGCCGGCAGTTTTTCACTTTTATCCTCTTCTATATAATGTAAATACTCAAGGCGGATTTTTGTTTCCTGATGAATCGTTTCGATAGCTATACCGAGTTCGTTTCTGATTGCGCAAAAATCCGATCCTCTGATATCTTGCTTAGAGAGAATTTCAGCGATTTTCTTATTTTCAGCGATTTTTGTTTTTAATTCTGCATTATTGTTTTTCCGGGCGGCGGAACTGAACTTTTGACGGTTAATGTCAAAAATATTGACAGGTTTTTTGGCGGCCGCACCTTTCCCGGTGTCTATCCTGATTCCTTCAGGATTCAGTTCGCTGTCGTATTGAGCTCTTTGTGCTTCGTTAATCAGCGTTAAATAAGCTTTTTCCAAATGAACGAGTATTTTGTTTCTTTCTTCCCGCGAAAAAAAGGAATAACTGACCAGAGAATCGGGCTGATACATTTGCAGCGCGCTATTGTAAGCGCTGCGTATTTCCATGGCCGATGCGTTCGGATGGATATCCAGCATTTCGTAATAATTCATTTGGTCAAAGTCTTTTTCCATTGACAGCCTGATAATTTCTAAAGGTAGTTAAGCATCATCTGCTCACCGAAGGCATTGCTCATTTTTTTATTCAAAACGCGCAAATCATTAGCGGCTTTTGTGTGCGGATAACGGTCCAGAAAACACACGCGCTGGCAGATCGCGTCGTGGACGTGTTCGTCATAAGCGATATTGCCGGCGAATTCAACATTGATTCCCAGGTGTTTTTTGATGATCTTACAGATCTGTTCACCCAGGACTAAATTGTCCTGCTTGCGCAATTGATTCAGAATAAGTTTGAAGCGAAAATCACCAAAATCTTTTTTAATCAGTGCGTATTTTTCCGGATATTCTGTTTTAACGACTGAAACAATATTTTCCGGTTTGTTAAAAGAATCGTCACCTAAGTGCTCTTTGGTTTTCTTTTCCAACGATTTAAAATCAGTTGCGGAAAAATAATGGCGAATTCGGCGCAGATAAATGGCGCGCATCAGCCGGTAAACATTTTCAATGGACGTCGGTTCCGGTGTGGTGATGAATATGCCGTTTCTGGAGGCTAGGAAAAAATCAAGCGTATTGAAGGCTGTGCCGGCTCCGAGATCCAGAATGATGTAATCGTATTTGAGCTTGGCGATGGATTTCAGAGTTTTTATCTTTTTTTCATAGGGAAGATTGGCAATATCCAGACTGTCGTGGGCGCCGCTGATTAAAAAAAGATTGGGAAAAGGTGTCGGAAGGACCGCATCATTCAAATCAGCCACTTTTCTGGAGATAAAATCTGAGAAGCATTTTTCCGGATAGGGCACGTCCACCATAGTGTGCAGATTTGCCGCGCCTAAATCAAGATCAATCAGAAGTGTTTTCCTTCCGGATTTCGACAAAAGACGCCCCATGGAACTGGCCAGAAAACTCTTGCCTGATCCTCCTTTGCCTCCTCCAATCGGCCAGATATGCGGCATAATCCATCCGTTATTTTTAATTGTAAAAAACATACATGATAAAATAGCGATATTCAAGCGGAAAATAATGAGACTCGCTGAGATCGAGCCATNNCGACGATCGTCCCTGCCACCTAAAGGTGGCGGGATAATTCGCTCTAAGATTTTCCGGGCACTACGTTTCGGAAAATCAAGGCTCATTAAAGCGCAAGTGGAATTATCCCCGAAGCGAAGCGGATGGGGAATTTACTGCCTCGATCCTGAAAAAAATACGATATTCTTGACTTCTATTGCTTTTGTTCGTAAAAACTTATCATGATTGATCGGGAGCCTAAAATTAAAGTCGCCCTGCTTCAAAATTATAACGAAACCGGCATAAATTTGAACGGAGATTATTTCCTTCCGGACGGCCGCGCGATAAGAGGGCGATTTGCCGTTTACGCCGATGATGGATTGGTTCTGCTTGTTGATTCCTCAGAAAATGAAATCGCTCGCGGCGGGGAAATATTTCTTTCCGCCGCCGAAGATTCCACTTTTACACTCAACGATGTGAAAATCGGCATTGATTTTCACTGGCAGAGAACGCAGGAACAATCCTTTCGCGGCAACATCCTTCTGCGGGCGGAATATGGTCTTTCCTTTCACCTCATCAATGAAATTCCTCTGGAAGAGTATCTGGCCAGTGTTATCTCATCGGAAATGTCCGCCAAAGCGCCGCTGGATTTTCTGAAGGCGCAGGCCATTGTCGCGCGCAGCTGGCTGGTGGCGATGCTTTCGAAAAAGAAATTGCCGGAAGGCGTGGCCGCAAAAAAAAATGAAGATGAAATCATTGTCTGGCAGGATGTCAACGATCATGACGGTTTTGATGTTTGCGCCGACGACCATTGCCAGCGCTATCAGGGAATCACAAAAATAATTTCGGAAAATGTTCAGAAGGCGATCGAAAGCACCCGGGGATTTTATCTGGTTTCCGGCGGGCAAATCTGCGACGCCCGTTATCATAAATCCTGCGGCGGACAAACCGAGATTTTTGCATCAGCGTGGGAAGACCAATCCATGGATTATCTGCAAAGCATTACGGATGATGCTGTCCAGCGCCCCGCCATGAAGTCGGAAGAAGACGCGAAAAGATTGCTCAATTTACGTCCGCAGGCTTATTGCAATACGACAGACGAAATATTGTTGAAGCTGATTCTACCGGACTTTGATCAGGAAACGCCTGATTTCTACCGCTGGAAGGTCGTTTATAAAAGGCATGAACTGGAAGCAATAATCAAAAAAAAATCGGGCATGGATTTCGGCGAAATAAAAGACCTGATTCCTATCGAGCGCGGCCCGTCGGGCAGAATTTATAAATTGAAAATCGAAGGTTCGAAAAAAACAATAATTGTCGGCAAGGAGCTGGAAATCCGCCGCTGGCTTTCGCCCAGCCATCTGTTGAGCAGCGCTTTCGTTGTATCGAAGACAATCGCCGACGATGGTTTAGTGGAAAATTATATTCTCCAGGGCGGCGGCTGGGGGCACGGCGTGGGCCTGTGCCAGATCGGCGCGGCGGTCATGGCGCAAAGAGGATTGACGTATGAAGAAATCCTTGCGCACTACTTCACCGGCGCTATTTTGAAAAAGCTTTACTAAGGATATGTCATTTCCGTCATAGATGACCTTAAGGTTACGCAGGCGGGCGAAGTGCCCTTTAGGGTAAATCCAGTAACAAAATTATGTCCGAAATAAAAACAAAAACAGCAAATCATACGAACAGGAATCCCTGGCTCTGGGTGCCTTCCCTCTATCTGGCCGAAGGCATTCCCTATATGATCGCCATGACGGTCAGCGTGGTGCTGTACAAAAATCTGGGACTTTCCAACACCGAAATCGCCCTTTACACCAGCTGGCTTTATCTGCCTTGGGTGATCAAGCCTTTCTGGAGCCCCTTTGTTGATTTGTTCCGCACCAAACGTTTCTGGATTGTTCTGATGCAGTTGGTCATCGGCGGGTCTTTTGCCTGCGTGGCGCTGACTTTGCCCACCGCTGATTATGTCAAGTACACATTGGCGATGTTCTGGATCATGGCGTTTTCATCGGCCACGCACGATATCGCCGCCGACGGCTTCTACATGCTGGGACTCGATACGCCGCAACAGGCCGCGTTTGTCGGCGTGCGCACCATCTTTTACCGCATCGCCACTATCGCGTCCAAAGGCGGACTGGTGATTCTGGCGGGCTTTCTGCAGGAACACGGTCATACGGTCAAGTCGGCGTGGGCGGTGACATTCTTTTTCGCTGCCGCTGTTTTTCTGGCCTTGTGCCTGTATCACTTCTTTGTTCTGCCTTATCCTCAATCTGACCGCAGTGCGCCGCTGGATAAAGGCAAGGGCGTTGTGGCTGAATATTTCCGGATTATGTCTTTGTTCTTCCGGCGCAAGGATATCGTTGTCATCATTTTATTTCTTCTGTTTTACCGTTTTGCCGAAGCGCAACTGGTGAAAATGGTCGCGCCGTTTCTGCTGGATTCTCCCGCCAAAGGCGGACTGGGACTGACTACGGCAGAAGTCGGCGTCATTTACGGCACGGTCGGCGTTATCGCGCTGATGCTGGGCGGATTGCTCGGCGGTTACGCCATTTATCGCAACGGTCTGAAGTTCTGGCTGTGGCCGATGGTGATTATCATGAACGTGCCGGATTTGATTTTCGTGTATCTGTCGCACGCTCAGCCGGACAATATCTGGCTTATCGGCGCCGCGCTGGCGGTCGAGCAGTTCGGTTACGGCTTCGGCTTCACCGCTTACACCATGTACATGATTATGGTTTCGCAGGGGGAATATAAAACCGTCTTTTACGCTATCGGCACAGGCATTATGGCGCTGGGCATGATGATTCCCGCGATGGGCAGCGGCTGGATTCAGGAAATGCTCGGCTACAAGAATTTCTACTTCTGGATTCTGGCGACAACCATTCCCGGCTTCATCGTGGCGGCGCTAGTGAAGATTGACCCATTATACGGAAAGAAGCTGGGTAAAGAACCACGCGGCTAGGACGTCGTTTTTATGTGTCATTGCCCGGCTTGACCGGACAATCCCGAGAATAACTGGATTCCCGCCTTCGCGGGAATGACGGAAAAGGGATACAAAAAGATTACGATATTATTTATTTTAGAAGTGGGGCTGGGGACTCGGCTCAGGCCGCTGACGGAAAGATTCTAAAATTACTTCCATCACTTGACTGTATAATTATGCCTCAATATATACTAAAAGTATACTATAAGGAATATTTATACAGAACCGATTGACTATTCTGTAAATAAATGCCATAAAGTAAACCATGAGTATACAAAAAAGCACAAAATTACAGAAAATAATGCAATGTCCTAAAGGCCTGGTTTTGACGGCCAGCTATCTCGATAGTCAGGGTATCAATGGACAACTGCTTGCGAGATACAAGAAAAGTGGATGGCTTGAGTCTATAGGTGAAGGCGCTTATTTACTGCGTGGCGATAAGGTTGATTGGCAAGGTGCGCTTTCCGCGATGCAGAGTCAGCTAAAACTTCCCGTGCATTGTGGCGCCCGAACAGCGCTTGAGCTTCAGGGTTACAGTCATTATGTCGCTTCACAAACGCGTGAAGTATTTCTCTTTGGCTCTACGGGGCAAAAGTTACCCCTATGGTTTGGAAAATATGATTGGAATGTGAATGTCACTTACAAAATGACCGGTCTTTTTCCCGCTAATTTGTCTGTCGGTTATGTGAATTTCCCATGGGGAGATTTTTCAATACGAATATCGTCGCCGGAACGCGCGGCTATGGAAATGCTCTATCATGTTCCGGCAAAACAGGGTTTTGACGAAGCTATGCGGATAATGGAATCGCTTCTTTCGCTTCGTCCGGAACTTGTTCAAAAATTATTGGAATCCTGCGCGTCCATAAAAGTCAAAAGGCTGTTTTTGTATATGGCGCAAGCGGCGAATCTGCCTTTTGCGGCAAAGCTCAATCTTAAAAAAGTTAATCTGGGCAAGGGTGATCGCACTATTATAAAAGGCGGGCGACTTGATTCGCAATACAGAATAACCGTGCCCCGTGGCGGAGATGCATGACATGAAAGATTCCGTTTATTATCGTCAGGCAAAACTACTGCTCAGGATTCTGCCCATTATTGAGCGCTACCCTATATTTGCTCTCAAGGGCGGCACGGCCATTAATTTTTTTATCCGAAATATGCCGCGTTTGTCTGTTGATATAGATTTAACGTATGTTCCCCTTGACGAAAGGGAAACTGCGCTTGCGTCCATCAGTTCGACACTTAATAATATCGGAAGCGATATCGAACGTCTTATCCCCAACACATCCGTCATACCAAGGCGCGCGGGTAACAATATTGTCGGTACATCTGTGCGAGCCGATGGATGTAACGTGAAAATAGAACCCAATTCGGTTTTAAGAGGTACAGTTTACGAACCGGTTGTGATGACGGTGAAGCCTCATGTTCAGAAAATGTTTGATTTGACTGTTGATTCAAAGGTGCTGAACTTCGCTGATATCTATGGAGGTAAAATCTGCGCCGCTCTTGATCGCCAGCATCCGCGCGATCTATTTGATATCAAACTGCTCCTGGATAATGAGGGGATAACGAACGACATCAGGAAATCTTTCATTGTTCATCTGATAAGCCACGACAGACCGATGTCCGAATTGTTAAAGCCGCGCTATCAGGACATAAAAAAAATCTTTGAAAACGAATTTGACGGAATGTCTTTTGTTAAAGTATCCTTGCGGGAATTGGAAAAAGCGAGAGATACTCTTGTCCGCGAAATACACAAACGCTTAACGGACAAAGAGAGAAAGTTCATTCTTTCTGTTAAGAAGGGCAAGCCTGAATGGGATTTGCTTGATCTCAGAGGAATCGATTTGCATCCTGCTGTTCAGTGGAAACTTCTTAATATTTCTCGCATGGACAAGGTAAAACAAAACACAGCGCTAAAGAAATTGGAAGAAGCTTTATTGCCTTAAAATTATTTATTTGTTCTGCCGAGTGACCGAAAGATGAAACAATTAAATCAAATTACAACAGCATTTATTCTAGGGGCGGGGCTGGGAAAGAGGCTCAGACCGCTGACCGAAAAGACGCCCAAGCCACTTTTGGAAATCGGCGGACGGCCGATTATCACTTATGCGATGGGGCATCTGCGGGCTGTCGGCGTTCAGCGGTTTATTGTCAATACGCATCACTGCGCCGAAAAATATGCCGAAGTATTTCCTGATAATAATTACAAAGGCATTCCGATTACGTTTCGCCATGAGCCGATTCTCGTGGATACCGCAGGCGGTATCAAGAACATTGAAGACCTGATTGCCGAAGACGAACGCATCATCGTTTACAACGGCGACATCATCACCAACATGCCGATTGAACTGCTGATCAGAAAACATTTTGAATTGAAGACATCCGTTACGCTGGCACTGCGTTCAACCGGGCCGTTGCTCAATGTCAATGTTGATAAGGATGGTTTCGTCTGCGACATGCGGTATATTTTGAAAAATGAAGGTGTAAAGAAATGCCTGTTTGCCGGAATTTATATTGTGGAAAGATCTTTTCTGCAACGATTAGAGGCGGCCAAAATTGAATCGATTGTTTTGCCACTGGTGGAGATGATAAAAGAAAATCCGCGCTCGGTCGGCGGAGTAGTTATTGACGATGGTAGTTGGTATGATGTGGGGACGATTGAAGAATATGAGAAGCTGAAAAGGGAAGGTATAACTTGATTGTCATTTCGAGGAATGCAGAAACGAGAAATCTTTTTTTTAAACAAGATGTCTCCCTACAGTTCGACATGACATAAACATGGCAATCTATGCACAAAGAAATACAAAAATTCTTAACTGAACATCTGGGGAAGGCTGATATTAAGCTAGAACCCATCAAGAAGGGCGGCTCCGACCGCCAATTTTTCAGAGTGACTCTACCGCATGGCGACAGCTTTATTTTTATGCATTACGGCGATGAAGTGGCGGAAAACGCTCATTGGGCCGGCATCAACAAATTCATGGCATCGTTTGATATTAATGTGCCGAGGATTATCATGCAGGATACATCAAGGCATTTTATCCTGGTTGAGGATTTAGGCGAAGTTGATTTGTGGTCGGAAAGATCTTTGCCCTGGGAGGAAAGGCGCGATTATTATTTTCAGGCACTTTCTCAAATTTACCGCCTGCATTCGTTTGATCTAAAATCAATCCCTGCGAACTTGCAATTGTCCGAAAGTTACGGCCCGCGATTATATAAATGGGAGCACGACTATTTTCTGGAAAACCTTGTCGGGGAAGTTTGCAAAATCAAACTTTCATCATTGGACACCGCGAAGTTGATGAAAGAACTGGATGCGCTATCCGAGCGCCTGCAAAAAATAGAACCGTCTCTGATTCATCGCGATTTTCAATCGCAAAACATCATGATTAAAAACGGCAGGCCTGTCTTGATTGATTTTCAGGGCATGCGCCAGGGCTGTCTTTTTTATGATCTCGGTTCGCTTGTCTGCGATCCTTACGTTACCTTCACCGATGAAGAAAGAAACGAGTTGATCAGTTTTTATTATGAACTCATGAATCCCGCGTACAGCCGCGACGAGTTTGTCCAAAATTTCTGGATGGGTTCGGTGCAGCGGCTTTTGCAGGCTTTGGGTGCTTTCGGCTTTCTGGGTCTTAAAAAAAATAAACCGTCCTTTCTCGGGCACATCGGCAACGGTCTGGAGAATTTATTAACTGCAATCGATAAAGTGAACGGCCTTGACCAGCTCAACGATCTGGCTACTGAATGTGAAACAATCCTTGCCAGAAAAAATTATTAGACATAATGTATAAGTCAATTGTGTGATGAATGATTAAGTATTATATCCACAGAACTCCACATCATTAAATGTATTGATAAATGTGATGCTTCCGGTTAGTATGCACAAAATATTCTGACAAAGGAGAATAGAGCTATTATGCTATTCATATTATTATTCATCATTATAGTAATTATCGTTGTCATTTTAGCTTACAACCGCCTTGTGCGGTATAAAAACAATGTCGAATCGGCATGGGCGGATGTGGATGTACTCCTGAAAAAGCGCTATGATCTCGTGGGCAACCTGGTCGAAACGGTTAAAGGATACGCCGCGCATGAAAAAGGTCTTTTTGAGAAGTATGGTGAAGCCCGGTCATCGGCGATGAAGGCAACAGTTCCCGCAGACCGCGCGAAAGCGGAAAATATGATGCTGGAAACTGTGCGGGGATTGTTCGCGGTTGCCGAAGCATACCCGGAACTCAAGGCCAGCGCAAATTTCATGCAGCTTCAGGTCGACCTTAAAAATCTCGAAGACAGTATCGAACTTGCAAGAAGAAATTATAACGCCGCGGTGCGCGAATATAATATCCTCACGCAGTCATTCCCCTCCAATCTGGTGGCAACATGGTACGCATTCCTGAAGGCGGAATTCTTCGAACTGGAATCACCGGAAGTGGAAAGAAAACCTGTAAAGGTCGATTTCCAGAACAAGTAGTTCAGCGTATCGCCCCTGTTTTTTCCCATTCACTCTTGCTGCGCCTCCTTTTCAGGCAAATTTTCGATCGGGATTACCCTGCACTTCCTGCCGCCGCGCAGATCGGGCAGGCCCTGTTCAGGGTCAAAAAGCTCCCGGGCATCGCTTAACAGGACGCCATCCGAGTGGTCCCAGGCCCCGCAGAGTTCAGGGGTGCCCTGGGCCATTTCCGGCTTCCACCATCCGTGGGGGATCCGGACCAGATCCTTCTGTATGTCCGGACTCAACTTTGCTTTCATTTTAATCCTGCCCCAGTCGGATTCCACATAAATCCAGTCGCCTTCTTTAATGCCGGATTCACGGGCGGTTTCGGTATGCAGAATGGCCAGTGGTTCCGGGTTGCGTTTACGCAACTTTTCTACATGGCGTCCGGCAGAGTGGAAATATTCATTTTCGCGCAGGCCGACAAAAAAGCGGAGTGGATATTCTGCTTCCGAGGGGTTGTCTTCCGGCGGATAAATTTCATTCCAGTAGGGAAGCGGATCACAGCCAATGGATTTCATTACGCTGGAATACAGTTCCACTTTACCGCTGGGGGTGGCAAAGCCGCGTTTTTTGTGCGGGTAGGGAGACAACACAAAATAATCCCTGAACAGACGGGCCATACGCTTCATTCCGCGGCGTTCAAAAAACTCCCGGGTTTTCTGATGCCGGCGCAGCAAAGAAAGCATACCGTTTCTTAGTAACGGCAGGAGGCCCATTCTGGAAAAGAGTTTCAGGGTAAGCTTCATTGCGCTGGCAGGAAGCGGGGGGGCGGGCGCCGTCAGCAAGGGGAGATTTTTTGAAAGCTCTTCCCACGTAAGCCCGGTCCCCTGGATCCGGTAATCGTAAAGTTCTTCCAGGTTTTTCCAGGGGAAGTGCTCTGCCATGCCCATGCGTACGGCCAGTTCATGCCAGAAATAATACACATCCCGGCACTCACCGGGCGGCTCAACGGCTTTTTGGGAAGTCATATAGACACTTATCCACTCCTGGAAATTGTACAGGACAGGCCGTTCCAGAAAGCAGTCGCCCGGAAGTACGTAGTCTGCCAGCTGGGCGGTGGGCGTCATGAAGAGGTCATTGACCACAAACAGGTCAAGATTTTTAATGGCCTCGAAAATGCCCTGCTGGTTGGTGAAGCACATGAGGGTGTTATTGGCGATGGAGAAAAAGGCCTTCACCGGATAGGGAACGCCTTCCCGAATGGCTTTGAATACAGCCAGCGGGTGGGCCATGTACATGCCTTTCATCAGGTTCCTGTAGGGCGCGCCCCATACCTTGCGCCGAGGTTCGTTTAAGGCCTGCTGCCCCCGGTAGGTCATGATCGGATGATCCTTTGCCCCCAACTGCAGGTCTTTTTTCTCCTGGGGCAGCCGTTCGTGGAGTTCCAGTTCCGACTCGGATATAATCATCTCGTTAAGGCCGGTCATGACGTCCCCGCCGGGAACATTCAGGCTGTTGGTCAATGCCCGCAGGATACCCTGGCAGCGCAG
>DJVN01000280.1:0-8568 GCA_002441205.1 Syntrophaceae bacterium UBA6255
AGCCATGTTTGAAAGATGCCGCCCATCAACGCAATGCCGTAAGGATAAGAGCCGCGAACTATTTCTTTGCCATGAAATTCGACTTGATGCAGGACGCCTTCTATCAGTTCCTTATCAAAGCCATCGTCTACAATATTTTTTATTGTATCAAAAATAAGCCGTTCAATCTTTTGCGCATCTGCACTTTGCGTGTTCCTCAAACCAGCGCAAAACATTAATTGCTTCAAATCAGCCTCAATGCCGCTTATCGGCGTGAGGTCTTCACCCAAGCCGGAATCAATCAAAGCTTTACGCAAAGGACTGGCCGCGCTCCCCACGAGAAGGGCGGAGATTATTTCCAGAATAAGCGAAGTTTCATGGTCGGTGTTATCGGACATCATCCAGGCGATATTTACCATCGTTTTATTTTCGAGGGGTTCATCTTTTCCTATGGGGTAGAAGCTCCGGATAGTGCGGGGTGCCGTCAAACGTTTCTGACTTTTGATGGAAGAATCTATTTCCACGCGATCAAAGCCGGTGAGCATTTCAGAAAGAAATGCCAGATGCTCGGATGTGGTAATATCACCGTAAATTAAAAACCGTGCATTGGTCGGCGAATAATAAGTGCGATGAAATTCACAAAACTGTTCGTAAGTGAGCGTGGGAATCACGTCGGGATCACCACCGGAATCAAAAGCGTAAATACTATCGGGGTAGATATTCTCCTGGATAACTTTATACATCAGCGAATCAGGAGAAGAGTAGGCGCCTTTCATTTCGTTGTAAACTATGCCTGAAATAATCAGGTCGCTTTCTAAATCATCCGGCGCTGAAAGTTCGAGGTGGTGACCTTCCTGAAAAAAAGTTTCCTTAAGCAGCCGCGGATGAAGCACCAAATCGGTGTAAACTCGGGCCAGATTGAAATAATCAGTTTTTATTTGACTGGCCACCGGATAAACTGTTTTATCAGGGTAGGTGAAAGCGTTGATAAAAGTTTGCAATGTCGAACGCATCAACTCTTTAAAAACGTCTTTCAGCGGATACTTCTCGGAGCCCGCCAGAACGGAATGTTCCAGTATGTGCGGCAGTCCCGTGGAATCGGCCGGCGGAGTGCGAAAACCAATCGNNAATTTTCACGATCGAAGGAGTGCAGGTGCAAAACCTTGGCGCCGGTTTTTTTGTGTTCTATTTCGTATGCGGTAACTCGTATTGCGGGTAATGTTTCCATACGCAAAACTTTAAATCCATGTAGTTCATCACCGGCTTGCAGCGTGGGCGGGGGTGACTTTGATTGATCGGACATTTAACAAGACTCCTCTTGTATTATTAGATTACGATTCCTCTGCCGGGAAGTAGCGAAGAAATAACCGCCCAAATTAAAATTATCGCTGTAAGTAAGATACAAGCGAAAGCTAAAATTTTGCTCCAAGCGCTTTCCGGTTTATTATCGTTATAACCCATCAGGAAGGATAAAGCTATTCCGGATAATAGTCCGCCGCCATGTGCCCAGTTGTTTATGCCGGGGAATATTAATCCGAAAAAAATTAACCCTATGACCCAGCCTATTGCCTGTTTATATATGGCTTCTCCATAAGAGCCACCGCGACTTTTACCGTAGTATATGATAGCCCCGATTAATCCACAGACACTGGCGGATGCTCCAATGGTAAAAGGAACGCCGAATAGAACTGAAGTTGCAAAACCGCAGATTCCGGTAATAATATATAGATTAATGAAACGATGAAAGCCGAATTCACTTAAAATGAAAGGACCAAGCTGGTATAGCGCCATCATGTTAAATCCAATATGAAGAATCCCGCCGTGTAAAAAAGATGCGGAAATTAAGGTCCAAAAGCGATGTTCTATAATGACAGGATATGTGCCGCTTGCTCCCAGCAAAAAGAGACTCTGATTTGACGGTGAAAAGAAGTTGACGGGACCTTCATTCGAAACTACTCCTAAAAACAGTGACAGAACATAATAGGCGATGTTGATATAAATAATTGCCATAACAGGGTTTGTACCGAAGAAAATCTTTCGGACGGCACCAGCCGCATTATGTAAGCCAGGACGTTTGAGCCCGCAGTAAGGACATTCAGGTTCATCAACGCTGATTAATTTTCGGCAATTGGGACAAAGGATTGATTTTCTTTCAGAAGACATTATCGACCTCGTAAAAAGTCCATGTGCTGCGTTGCACTACATTCCTCGGTATTTGTGCGCCTTGCTCCTGGATCTTTTTACAAGGCCGTTTACAGCAGATAGTGATATAATTTTTTGTAAGCGCATAATTTCACTTTATAAGACGTAGTTAATTAACAATATTATCTTAAGTTGTAAAGAAAAATACTGTTCCGAATTGACTGTAGCTTTGGCTATATGTTATCTATTTCAAAGGAGAATTATTTTTGCGACTTAAAGATCGTTTAACAATAAAAATTGAATCAATAGCTTTTGGTGGTGAAGGCGTTGGCCGTATTGATAATTTTGTGGCTTTTGTTCCTTTTGCTGCTATTGGAGATGAACTGGAAATTGAAATTATTCAGCTAAAAAAGAAATTTTTACGTGGCAGGGTATTTAAAATAATCAAACCATCTCCATTTCGAGTGAAGCCTTTATGCCGTTATTATGAAAATTGCGGCGGTTGTTGTTATCAGCACTTGAACTATGAACATCAACTGAAAATCAAAAAAAATCAGGTTGAGGAAGCATTCTGGAAAATCGGTAAAAATCCATCACCGCCTGTTTTAGAGCCAATAGCCGCGTCAAAAATATATCATTATCGGGGAAAGGCTCAGTATCATGCCAAAAATACGGCAAATGGTTGGCAAATCGGTTTTTTGGATGTTTCCGGCGGCAGGCTTGTAAATATCGAACATTGCGAAATTATGGAAGAAACAATTAATGAAAAAATAAATGTCCTGAGAGAAGATAAGCATTTACGTGATATTCAGAATGATCAACTGACAATTTGGTCAGATTTCTTTACTGCTCAGGAAAATAAAAAGGAATCAATTGTCAGGGTGGTAAAAGGTAAATATTTTCTCGTGCCCCGCGATGGATTTTTTCAGGCAAATTTATATTTGACGGATCAACTGGTGGATGAAGTTTGCCGTTTGGCAGCAATTGGTGAAGTAGACACCGTTGTTGATGCTTATAGTGGTAGCGGATTATTTTCTGTTTTTCTTTCACCATTTGCAAAAAATATTGTAGGTATCGAGGTAAATGAAAAATCAGTAAAATGTGCGCTAATAAATTCCAGAAATGCAGATCTGCAAAACGTAAAATTTATTTGTGGGGATGTCGGAGACGTATTGCAAAAAAAAATTATAACATCGGATGAAAAAATTTCTTTGATTATTCTGGATCCTCCTCGAAGTGGTTGTGAAGAGAAAGTATTAAAAGCAATTGTTGATATGCAACCACTTAAAATTATTTATGTTTCATGTAATCCAGCCACACAGGCCCGGGATTTTAAGTATTTAAACGGATACGGTTATAATCTACTAAGTCTTTTACCCATAGATATGTTTCCGCAAACGGAGCATATTGAAGTAATTGGGCTTATGGAACGAATATAAGAAATGATGGATACCAATTCGCTTGTAATTATCACATTACAGGCGATAATTACCGGTAATGTAATATATTATTTACTATGCGCTCCCTTACGGGACACGCTCCCGGTCTTTGGCTAAATTTGTTGGTCCCGATTTATCGGGATCGGCTTCCTCAACGTATTAATAATACGCCTGCGGAGCCTCCTCCTTGCCGCCACGTTATCCTTTGAAAGCGATATGGTATGATTTTAGAGGAGAAAATTAATCTAATAATTGGTAAATATTTATAGCTTTCAGACAAAAATATTGCTATCAAGTATGAACTATTTATAAAACGTAAGGAGAGGAAACAATGGCATCAAAAAGTAAAGATGTAAGGATAGAACAGCTCCGGATATTTCAAAAAAGGCTTGATTTAAGATTGCAGCAACTGGCTCAAAAAGGGATTGGTGAAAAGGAAGCTCAAAAGGATCCTCTTGTTAAGAGTCTAAAATCAAAGATAAAAGAAACTAATATAAGAATTACGGCGATTGAGAAATTTGTTAAAATTGCGGAAGCACTAGTACAAGCTAAAGTGCAGAAACAGGCCGAACCGAAACAAAAGAAGGGTGATAAAGAACCAAAGAAACAATCAGTTCCCGCGGGTGAAGAAAAACCGAAGAAACAAAAAAAACAATCGGCTGACACAGAAGAAGCACCAAAAAAGCGGACAAGTAAGAAAGAAGAATAAAAATCAGATATAATTTTTAGATAAACAAAAAGGGCAAACTGTAAAAAGCTAGCCCTTTTTGTTTTATGTTGGCGTTTCCAATTTAATAACTATTAAAGTTGAAAATTTCTATTTGAGAAATGCAACATCGGGAATACTCCCATAAAGTTGTGCCAGGAGTAATTAGAGTGTAAAATAAAAAACACTTTATAAGGAGGCACAGATGAAGAAGCGATTTACGGGGGAGTAGATTATAGGTATTTTGCAGGAAGCTGAGGTCTCTTGAGAAAGAGAACCGGCGTTTAAAACATATCATTGCTGATCTGGCTTTAGATAATCAGGCTTTACAGGCGATAATCTAAAAACAGTTTTAAGCACAGGGTTCGGAGGGAAGCGGTTTGTTTTATCATAGAGAGCTTTGGGCTTAGTATAAGGCGATCATGCAGGTTGATAGGATTAAGCAGAAACAAGTTGCGGTATGAGGAAAAAGCGGACAAAGACGTTCGTTCCTGATAATCGGGAGGTGTATTTTACTTTTTAGTAGTTGATGAAAGCTCGCTGTCAATGTCGGTAGTATCACTAATTCTTTCTGCCACGATTAATTTCGGCAAAACATAATTATTATGTGCATGCCAAGCGAAAAGCCATTCAGGCTGACAAGCTGGTTCTGGATTGTTTCCGAATACGGCAGCTGATGCGTTCACAGAAATTCCTTTCCAGTTATATCGTTTAATCTCCCGCATAAATGCAGGCCAGTACACGAACGAAACACTCTTTCGAACCACCAGAAAACGTGGCATTGAACTTCTGTCTTCCACGCGGAAGCATGAAAGACCTCCGCGAATAGGATTATTCGTATAAAACATAAAAGGAATGTCTTCGTAGTTGACTAAAATTTCATCTGTAGGTCGCGCTTTTGTTTTGATTAATTCAATAACAGTGCGGTTGGGATCAAAACCATCTCCCAATATTTCATCTTTTAGAATAGTAAATTCCGGACGTATAAATGTGCCAAGAGGATTAAAGCGTATTGTCAAGTCCGCTCTAGGAATCATCCATGTAACAAGATTGGATGGTAAAGGACATAATACAACCGTGAAGCTTATTACAAAAGCCACGATTACCGGTAATTTTATGGTCTTGCCGTTTTGTCCAACCCACTTGCCAAATTCAACAAAAAGCCAGGCCATGAGCAGGGCTGCAAGTGGTGTATAATGAACATAGTAACGATGAAAATACCACGGAGCAACTGATGTTACCCATATAAGCGAAACAGGAAAAATCAGTAAGCATGCCAGAATCAATTGCTGGGGAAGAGACGACATCTTGCGCCATTTGTAGGCTAATAACAGTCCGGCTGCGATTAAAAAAATTATTGGAATTGTGAATTGATTCATATTAAACAAATTACCCAGTAATTTGAAACGCCAAGGCAACAAAGCTGTCTTTAACCTTCCTGAAATTTCGTAATACAAGACCCATGGTGCTACAGCGATGGCCAGCACTGTGGCAGCCTTAACCGTTTCAGTCCATCTCTGCCAGCTATGAAACAAGGCAAGCATCAGAAGTATTCCGATAACAGGCCAGAATGAACCGAAATCTACTTGAAACCAGCACCATCCAGAAAGAACGAAGAATACCCAACCAAATTTACCGCCTTTTTGCCAGTAAGCATAAACCATCATTGTAATCATAAGCATTAAGCCGGTAAGAGCGTAATAGCGGCATTGTCGACTATGCAAAATCCAGTACGTGTTAAAAAGGAGAAGAAAAACAGCAATTAAAGCCATCCACCTGTCCTGAAAATGTTTTTTTATAAATAGATATAATAATATGACAGTTATCAATGCGGCTGCTGCAAACGGGGCGCGTGCCGCTATAGTATTGTGTCCAAGAAACGACAGGGAAATACCGGCTACTATAAATTGTCCCCAGGGTTGTCCTATCCAGGTTGTATCGGTTTTAAAGTCTCGACGGTCAATAAAGTACTGAATAGCTGTTTGCGCGTTACCGGTGAGGTAGTCCATGATTTGCTCATCCTTATGGGTAATGAAATCCATTGTGATCAGGTTTTTACCGTCGTAAGCCAGTGGTTTCCCATATTTCATCATTCGCTCACCCAGCACTGCTGTAGCTGCTTCATCTTGCCAAAGATACTTGTACCCGATGTTTGCAAAAAGCATTATTGTAGAAATAACAGAAATCAATATGATAATTAGCCAATCCTGCCGTTCAATATAATGCAGCTTGGTTTGCGTAGAAATGTTATTCTTAGCGGACGGTAGAGACATAATTATATTTCCTTTGAAAAGTGTAATAAAACCAGATTATTCGTTTCTTAATGTTAAGTTTCACCGTATGACAGTAAAAATTACATGTCAATACGAAGAAAATCATACGCCAGCATTTCTTTGTTTCCATGATTTACACAACATTACATTTATAATCAATGCGACATGTTTTCTGGTTAACATTTAATTGACATACGATATTGATAGTTTTATGTTTTTATTATGGATGAGCGATATCATAACCAAAATAAATACTTTACAGATAACTATTTACAGATTGTTTCAATATTGCTGATCGTTATATCAGGCATTCTTGTATTTTTCTTTTGGAATAGCCACCATGGTTTTAATGTCCCGGACGAAGGCTATCTTTGGTATGGCAGTCAGCGAGTGATGCTGGGAGAAGTGCCATTTCGTGATTTCATGTCATATGATATCGGGCGTTATTACTGGTCAGCTGCATTCATGAGATTAGTGGGCGATAACGGCATAATTACATTGCGTGTGGCGATTATGGTTTTTCAAATCCTAGCTCTTTGTGTCGCTTTTTTAGTACTGGTACGAAATACCGCAGCACAGAGTCTTTTCTTTTGGCTGCTGGTGTTCATAACTCTTCTTGTTTGGATGTTTCCCCAATACAAGATATTCGATGCATCTCTTTCCATTATACTGATTAGCTCTCTTTCATTTCTTCTTGAACAACCTTCCCGCCGCCGATATTTTCTTGCGGGATTAATAGTTGGTCTTGTAGCAGTCTTTGGCCGAAATCATGGTTTGTACGGTGCAATAGGTAACATAAGCGTTATGCTTTATCTGGTTATGAAACGTGAGAATGCCCCAAATCTGATTGCGGCTTTTTCATTCTGGTTGTTGGGTGTCGTTGTCGGCTACCTACCTGTTCTGTTTTTTCTTATATTTGTTCCGGGGTTTGCGCCGGCGTTTTGGGAAAGTATTCGTGCAATGCTATTCGAAATCAAAGCCACTAACATTTCTCTGCCAGTGCCATGGCCATGGCTTTTACCGTTTGAACGAATGACAACCGTTGAGATATTACGAAATGTGACAGTAAGACTTTTCCCCATAGCCGTTGTCATTTTTGGAGTACTGGGCATTGTTTGGGCGATACGGCAAAGATTACAAAAAAAGAAAGTTTCTCCCGTTCTTATTGCAGCAATTTTTCTGGCACTACCTTATGCGCATTATACCTATTCACGAGCTGACCTTGAACATACAGCACTAGGTGTTTTCCCTTTTTTGATAGGTATATTTGTTTTACTGGCAAGTCAGTCTGCAAAGATCAAATGGTCTTTTGTTGCGCTCCTTTGCGGTATGAGTATTTTGATCATGCTTCCTTATCATCCGGCATGGTTAAGTAAACAACATATAAATATAAAAGTCGCCGGAGACAAATTAAAAGTTGATTTATATACAGCTCATAGATTGAAATTGTGCGAAGAATTAGCGATACGTTTCGCACCTTTTGACCAAACTTTTGTCGCAATGCCTTATTCCCCTGGTATTTATGCAGCGCTAGGTCGCAAATGCCCGATGTGGGAGATCTACGCTTTATTACCTCGTAGCGCATCTTTCCAGCAAGCTGAAATTGAAAGAATAAAAGCTGCTAACCCGGGCTTCGCTATAATTGATAATTTTCCAATCGATTGGCGTGACGATTTACGTTATTCCAAAACACATCCTATCATTGACCGGTATATACGTGATAATTTCGAACGTCTGAATGACTTAGCGCAAAATCCCGCAATTTATAGAAGTAAGCACATAGAGAAATAATTAAAAACCGGCCATAAAACCCCAATAACGGTTTCATATCCCTTGCTATCAAATAATATTGATTGATTTGGTTTACGTTTTTAAGATTAAATTATGATGCATAATTTAATCAATTTATTAAAACGAAGAAAGCCATTTTAAGAACAGCTGACGCCTAAATGGCTTTCTTCGTATTGCAGGACGATTTCTATGCTATTGAAATAGCTGTAATATTTGGCGTCCCCACGGAGATTCGAAC
>DJVN01000280.1:8582-16893 GCA_002441205.1 Syntrophaceae bacterium UBA6255
AAGGAATTTAAGTAATATAAAGAGACAATAAGGTGTGAATTATATATGTTGCCGTACTATTGGTTACCCGAAATGACATACAAAAAGAGTTATAATTAAATACCGTGGGCAATAAATATGGCAATTCCTCTACGGACAATCATTACGCCAATTGCAGCCAGAAGCAGGCTGGTAATTTTAGATATTGTTTTGGAACCTGTTTTACCAATAATCCGGTTGATAAACGGTGCCATGAAAAAAACGGCGCCGGCAATCAAAATATTGGCAATAATGGCCAAAGACGTAATAAACAAACTATGCTCGTTAATCAAAAGCATGGATGTGGTCAACACGGCCGGCCCTGTGATTAGAGGTACGCCGATGGGCACTGCGCCCATGCTTTCCATGTCAATCGCATAATGTTTTTTCTCGGTGGAAAGCACATCCCGAACGGAAATTAAAAAGAGAAGCATGCCGCCTGCGATCATGAAGTCGGCAACACTGATGCCCAGCAATTTTAGCGTTGCAGTCCCGACAGCGATAAAGGCAAGTGCGACAATCAATGCCGTAATCATTGACTGAATAATAATATTTTTGATTTTACTCTGCTCGATGCCTTCGGTAAGATTCATGAATANNTCCATCTTCTATTACTCTCCGGAATAACATTTATAATATTATTCATAAGTATAACCATCTTCTACATTAATTGGCAAGTATGTATATTAAAAATATATCTGATGGAGTATAATAAATCTCCCGGGGTTGAACCATGTTGCCTGTTATGGTATAAAAATTCATTAGTTTAGTTTGTGCATTGCAAGTTGATTTCCTGATATATAAAAAAAATAAGGAGGTTTATACGTAATGTCAGAAGAGACTCATAAAAAAGAACATAAACAACATGATGAAAAACATTTGGATAAATTAACCATTAAGGAATTGCGGGAGATCGCTGAAGAAATTCCCCATGAAAGAGCACTCCACGACATGAAGAAGGCAGAACTCGTTGCTTTTATCAAAGAAGCGAGGGGTATCAAGGACGAAGCACCAGCCAGGAAAAAGAAACATATAGGCAAAATAAAGATGACCAAACTTGAACTGAAGGCGAAAATTCGTGAGTTGAAAACCCTGAGACGGCAGGCTTTGGAAGCTGAAGAAAACAAAAAAGCCTCCCGGCTAAGGCATCAGATAAGCCAACTGAAGAAAAAATCAAGACGCCTTGCTGCTGTCTAAAACGTTTAATAAGTTATAAAATAACAGGATTCTTCTTCGAGTATTTGCACCGCAGATATAATTAAGCCGCGCAAAAGCGTGGCTTAATTATATCTGCGGTGATGTAAAATTTATGGACACAACAGAACACTTCTCGCCCAAAGGCAATCACCACACACTGGATGAACGTTTCCGAAACAATCCTCCACGTTAGTTTCGGAATAACTACAGCCGCTGCATTGGACGCAAGGTGAAAAATCAAAGGTAAGCACCCGATCTCGAAAGCTCTGATAGGTTTTTTTATTCCAGATATCACCAATCTTTTCATGGGCAATATTTCCAACAGAATATCTCTTAATAAATTTTTCTCTTCCGAGTATATAACAGCGGTACGAATGCATGAGTGCGATGCATGGACTTACATCGCCTGACCAGATAATTGCTGCGGAACCCCTCTGAACAAAAGGGCAACAATATTCTTGAGGAATATTTCTGATCGCCGGCATAGGTCTATCCAGCCTTTTCAAAAATTCAAGAAGCGGGGTTAGATATTCTGCACGCAGATCCATACGGGGCAACATTAGTTCATTAGACCATTTTGAACGCTCCTCAACATCATTTACTGTGGCGCTGATCCAATAGAGTATTTCATCTTTCATGTCTTCCGTGCACGGCAGAAGGTTAGTCAACATGATAAAGTCTGCCTTCATGGAATGTGCCTTATGTGCAAGATCAGGAAGTTGGTTAATATTGCTCCTCATAATGACAAACTCCAGACCGACATTGAGCTTCTTCCCGGACATCTTTGCGAGCAGTTCGTTTAATGCGCCGATGTTTTCTTCCACTCTGGATAAGTCTCCGCCAATGCGGACATCTTCGTATGATACCTGTGTGGTTCCGTCAACAGAGACAACAAGTGTATCCAGGCCAGCCTGAATAAAACCCTTTGCCATATCTTTATCAAGAAGGTGGCCGTTGGTGATGACCTCTGTTTTCAGGCCAATTTCATGGGCCTCAGCGACCATATTAACAATTTCCGGATGTGCAAGCGGTTCGCCGTAGCCCCAGAACGCTATTGTATTTAGCGTTTTAAAATCCTTAAGATCAGAGAGCAGTTTTCGATAAACGGTCATATCCATGGAACCGATTGGTTCATCCCAGGAGTTTCGGATACAGGTACGGCACTGAAGGTTGCACTGAGTGGTTGGTTCAATGTAGAGCTTCGAAAGAGGCGGCTTTGTTGAAAAAAGAGAAAACCTTCTGAGAGGATCTTTTAACGGCTGATCCTGATTATTTGTTTTTCGTATATTATTCATTTCTTAATTTATATTCTTTTAAGTTGCTTAGATTTTATTTTAACTTGTCAATAATAACATCTGGTATAAGAAGTCGTTTTATCTTATCCTTGTTCGGGAGCAATTTGCCTTTGTGGCGGATATCGCCGTCCACGATGAGTACCGGCGTCATAAGGAAATATTTCATGACCAGTTTGAAGTCTGTCAGATGTTGGAGATCTGCTGAAAGTTGATTCTCCTCCACTACTTCCTTTACCCGTTTATACAATGTTTTGCAAAACGGGCACCCTGGTCCAATGACTTCGATCTTCATTATCATACTGTCACTCCTCAATTGCAATGATTGCAATGTTCCATTTCCCCGGCCGAGGAGGGCAGTATCTGGAGCGTCGTATGGTTAATTCCGTACTTGTGTGCCAGCATCTCTTGAATGGCGTGAATCATCGATTCGTGATCCGGGGATGCCTCGCCGGACTTAAGATGGGCGGAAAGCAGTTTCTGATCGGTGCCGGTCTGCCAGATGTGCAGATCGCTGACCTCGGCCACGGAGGAAATCGCCAGCAAGTCGTTTTTGACTGAGACGAAATCAATGCCTTCAGGCACGGCATCCATCAGCGAATTGACGGTATGCCGGATAATCTTGTAAATCTCGCGGGCAATGAAAAGGCAGATCACTATCGAGATGAGGGGATCGATAAATCGCCAGCCTAAAAATGTAATGAGCAGCGCGCCAACGATGACTCCCAGAGAAAACAACGCGTCCTGCAGAGAATGGAGCCAGGCGGCTTTCATGTTGAAGTTGCGTGTTGATATCTTCTGTAACAGCAGTGTGGCCACGCCGTTGCCGACGAAGGCGATTACAGCGACCCAGAGCATTGTCCTTCCTGGAACATCGGCAGGCGTAAGCAGTCTTTGGACGGATTCCCAAAAGACAAAAGCAATGACCACCGAAAGGACAAGACTGTTGACGAAGGCGGCAATAAACTCAACCTTGCGATAGCCGTAAGTCCTCATTTCCGTGGCTGGACGGCGGGAGATTTTCTCCGCCCAGTAGCTGAAGCTCATGGTAGTGATGTCACTCAGGTTGTGGACGGCATCGGAAATCAGAGCCATGCTCTGGATCATCAGGCCGAACACCATTTCGAAGACTACAATTCCGCCATTGATTATAATGGCGAAAAGCAGGTTTTTCAGCGATGCCGGTTTTTCATGATTATGATTGTGGTTGTGTTCCAAAATTATTGACCTTTTACGAAAAAAAATTTTTATACCGCCAGGTCTTCATAAAAACATCATTTTTTATAAACTTCGTAACGGCTGCCGACCGCGTAATCGGTAGGCTTCATATCCGCCGCGTAAGGCATAAATGGCGTTAAACCCTTGTCCTTCAAGCATCCAAAGCGCCCGTCCTGTTTTATTTACTGTGCGGCAATACAGCAAAACAGGCTTATCTTTATACGGATGGAGCAGCGACCGGTTAACTCTTAAATTATCAACCGGCACATTCACTGCGCCAGGCAGATGTCCCTGTTCATATTCAAGGGGCGTTCGCAGATCAACAATAACCGGCATTTTCTCTTCAATGATAGAATCAAGTTGATCAATTCCTATCCAGTGTACGACATTTACTTTACCGGTTTCTGCCATTACATAGTTTGGCGCACAAGGCATAATAAAAAGTACTGTGGTAACTGCAAGCAGTAATGTGCACATGGAAAGGTTGCGACCGTAATTTTGCTTGAAACGATTTGTTGGATCTTGCAAGGATTTCATCCCATTAACCACCCGTATGCCATTCCGGCAATGGTTGAAAGGATCACCACAATGAAGCAGTAAACAGCGGTTTTCTTGATACCCATAATGCCGGCGATGGCGATCATGTTCGGCAGAGAAAGCGCTGGACCGGCCAGAAGCAGCGCCAAAGCCGGTCCCTGTCCCATGCCGGAGCCGAGCAGTCCCTGCAAAATAGGCACTTCCGTAAGCGTGGCAAAATACATCAATGCGCCGACGACAGAGGCAAAGAAATTTGCCCAAAGCGAATTGCCGCCGACCAGCGCCTGAATATATTGTTCAGGAATCAACGCCTGATGGCCGGGGCGACCCAGAAGAAATCCCGCGACCAGTACGCCGACCAACAAGAGCGGCAGAATCTGCTTGGAAAATCCCCATGTGGATTCGACCCATCCTTTGAGTTCTTCTTTGACAAACCATTTTTTGAGCATGACAGCTAAAACGACAAGCAATAATACAACCAGATACCACTTGGCGCTGAACATCATTTGCCATACGACACCATCATTTTCGGTTGGTTTGGCAAATGAGGCAAAGACCAGAATCAACACCATTGTCAGCATGTAAACAGCATCCTGCCACAGCGCCCGTCCTTTTCCATCCTCTTCGGGAAGAAAAAGCTCGCCGGTTTCGCGGTTGGCGTCATCCTTGCGGAAAATAAAAGCCATCAAAAGACCGGTAACAACAGCAAAGATAATGGCACCGATGGCGCGCGCCAGACCCAGTTGCCAGCCCAGTATCTTGGCGGTCAGGATAATTGCCAGAACATTAATGGCCGGGCCGGAATAAAGAAAAGCGGTTGCCGGGCCGATGCCCGCGCCGCGGGTGTAAATTCCCGCGAAAAGCGGCAGCACCGTACAGGAACAAACCGCCAGAACGGAGCCGGAAACGGAAGCCACCGAATAAGATAATATTTTATTGGCCTTCGCGCCGAAATACTTGAGCACGGCCGCCTGCGATACAAAAACGCTGATGGCGCCGGCTATAAAAAAGGCCGGGATGAGACAGGTCAGCACGTGCTGACGGGCGTAGTCCTGAAGCATCATAAACGCTTCCAAGCCGGATTGTCGCACAATTAACGAATCCCAGGGGATATAATAAGCCCCCAGGAATATTGCGATAATCCATAAAAACTTCTGCCATTCTTTCATAAAATAATTTTACCTCCAATAATTATTGCTCATGGTCTCTTCCCGAGAGACGTTTTATACAGATCACGTCCCGCCAAATAAGGGTATGCCGCCGCGAAGCGAAACATCGCCTGCAAATCCGACTGTCACCTTGCCATTATCCACAATCACCGGCACCTGCCTTTTACCATCGGAAAGAGAAAGCATTTTATTGAGACTTTCCGGGTCCTCATCGACGTCGATAAAGACAGCCCGATCACCATAGGCCTCGCGCGCCTGTATGCAGAAAGGACAGGTCTTGGTGCCGTAAATGATAATTTTTTGCCCCATCATTTAGTCTCCTGTTGATCAATTATGCTTTACGGTTGCTTCTTCCAGCCACTGATGGATTTTTCTCTTTTCCGGCGTTGTTCCGACGGAAACAACTTTTCTGTTGATGACCAGCGCCGGTGTTCCCATCACGCCGTATTTGCCTATTTCACGAAAATCGGTGACATGGATTAACTCACCTGACATATTCATTTGAGCCATCACATCCCGGACATCCGCCTCCAGCCGACTGCACTGGGCGCAACCCGGGCCTAAAATCAATACTTCCAGCCCTTCGAGTTTTTCTTCCTCAACCGGCTGTCCAAGAAATATGCGAAATTCGCGAACAAGCGCTTTGGCATAGTTTTCACGGGCGCTGTCCGGAATATAGTTATGCGCGGCAAGCCTGCTGATCATTTCATCGCTGATCGTTTCATCGCTGAGCTGGCTGTAGTCGGGTTTCATCGCTTCTATAACGTCCTGCAATCCAACGATGCCGATGAGATTGCCTTTTACTCTGATTTGCGTAATATTTTGTGCGGCCATGAACATAACCCTTATGGCTTTTTTACAGTCACCAGATGGGACTTTAATTTTGTCAACCCGTCCCAGATTTGATCATCACCGATGAATTTTTTCACATCCTTAGCTGAATACTTGATGACACAGGTGGGCGTGTTTCGGATACTATTCTCTTTAATTATAGCACTGAGCATTGTAAAAGTTGTTTTTTCATCAAATGTTTTCCATGAAATATTCTTTTCTTTCAGATAAGCGATCAGAGCTTCTTCTGTCTGGATGTTTCTGTTTTGTGCCGCTTCGAAAAGAATATTGCGGACATGAAGAATGTTATCCTGTCCTGAATCAGCATTTGCCGCATAAAGATAATACTTGGCATATATCGGTGTCGCTTTGGAAAAAGGCACATCAACAAAAGTTATTTTTACCTTGTTCGTTGCCAGTAACTCCTTCAATAACGGTTCAGCTTTAGTATCAATTCTTCGGCAGGGCGGGCAGAAGTAATCGGCAAACATAATGACTTCATAAGGTCCTTTGCCCAGCGATGGCACAGCGCCCGTGCTTACCTGCGCGAAAGACGGTGTGACGGAACCGGAAAAAGTGAAAAGAACAGTCAAATAACCCAGAATGCTGAATAACAACAACGGCAACTTGTTTAATTTAAACATCGGAAAACTTACCTCCCCCAAGAAATATAGCCACATCCGGCGGCGGTTTTCCCGCCAGGCGGAAGGAACTTCGTAATTAATTAAGAACGATAGAATCAGCATGACTGAAAACGCCAGGCAGAACGGGCAGTAAATTTCATTTTCTATCTGAAAGTAATACAGATAGACTTCAACACCCAATCCCGTTGCCAGCAGCGCCCGGACAAAAGACATCTGTTTGAATGCGGCAAAAATTATAATTACAGACATATAAGCTATGCCGACCCATTTGAGATCAATGCCCCAGATATCGCCTTTGAGATACGTGCAGGCCGTATCGCAATAGTCGTAATACGCCATAATTCCGATGCTGATTAGCGACAGCGCAATGGTTATGGCGTTTCGATATTTCTTTATGAGTTCGATGAACTTCATTATTCAACACCTCCTTGTAAATGCTCTCAGCTGACGAAATATTTCTTTTGAAAGTTTAATGCCACGGTAACCAGTCCAATCATCACCGGAA
The DNA here is from genome assembly GCA_002441205.1 of Syntrophaceae bacterium UBA6255. Lineage (GTDB taxonomy): Bacteria > Desulfobacterota > Syntrophia > Syntrophales > Smithellaceae > Smithella. The sequence continues at coordinate 15,994 of DJVN01000280.1, forward strand.
CTTCCACCAGCGGACCGATGACGGCGGCAAAAGCCGCTCCGGAATTAATGCCGAAGACGGCGATGGCCACGGCAATCGCCAGCTCGAAATTGTTGCTTGCCGCGGTGAATGCCAGGGTTGTTGTTTTGGAATAATCCGCGCCCAGCTTTTTACCCATATAGAACGATACCAGAAACATGACTATAAAATAAATAAGTAGCGGAATAGCAATGCGCACAACATCCAGAGGCAGGGAAATAATCAGATTGCCCTTCAGGCTGAACATGATAACTATGGTGAAAAGCAGTGCGATCAGTGTGAGCGGCGAGATCAGTGGCACGAAGCGCGAATGATATTTTTCTTTTCCCATAAGTTTTACGCCGACAAATCTCGTCAATGCACCGGCAATGCAGGGAATACCCAGATAGATGAAAACGCTTTTGGCGATTTGTCCGATACTTACTTCAACGATACTGCCGGAAAATCCGAAATAAGGCGGCAGGACGGTAATGAAAAACCAGGCGAAAGCGCTGTAAAAAAGAACCTGAAAAATACTATTGAAAGCGACAAGGCCGGCCGCGTACTCCGTATTGCCTTTGGCCAGTTCGTTCCAGACAATAACCATCGCGATACAGCGAGCAAGCCCTATCATGATTAAGCCCACCATGTATTCCGGCTTGTCCGGTAAAAACACAATCGCCAGGATGAACATTAAGACCGGCCCGATCAGCCAATTTTGCACGAGCGAAAGTCCCAAGACTTTTCCGTTGCGGAAAACTTGAGGCAAATCCTCGTATTTCACTTTGGCGAATGGCGGATACATCATCAAAATAAGTCCGGCGGCAATGGGAATGTTGGTTGTGCCTACCTGAAATGAATTAATGAAACTTTCCACGCCGGGAATGAAATAGCCAAGGCCTA
>DJVN01000231.1 GCA_002441205.1 Syntrophaceae bacterium UBA6255
CCAAGACCGGTTATTGCGGATTTAATTATCGACAACGAAACAGAAAATTTAAGCAAATATTACAGCACGAAACAAATAAAAAAATCAGAAAATGTGTTGGGTGCTTATGAAGCAATTGATTACTTTGAAAATCTTGGTGGTCGTAGTCGGTTTTTATATTTTTTAGCGGCTCCTATTTATGATGAAAAAGGGGAAATAATAGCTGCAATCGAAACACTGCAGGATATTTCGCGCGAAAAAGAGATGACCAGAAGCCTAAACGAATATGCCGAGACGTTGCAAAATGAATTAATAGAAAATATCGAACTGCGCAGGAAGATTGAAGAACTATACAACTACTTACAGTCGATAATAAATAGTTTGCCGGATAAAATTTATGAAATTGATGAAAACGGCATCATCAACTATATGAGCAGCGGTTTAAAGAAAGGAGGACGAGCCCAATCGCTTGAGTTCAAAGGAAAATATTTTTTAGATTTTGTTGCTCCCGGCTATGAAAATTTTGTTTTGTCCAAATGGCAAGATGCAAAAAAGGGCGTTTATGACTCGTATGAAATTGAAGCAACGAGTAAAAATGGCCGTAAACACAATCTTCTGATTACAACGTCTCCTGTTATAGGGACCAATCATTTTATAATGGTTCAACGTGATATCACTGAATTTAAAAATCTGGAAAAGCAGCTGTACGAAAGTCAGAAATTGTCTGCTTTGGGACAGTTATCTGCTGGCATAGCCCATGAAATACGTAATCCGCTTTCTTCAATAAAAATGAGCTTGCAGATACTGGCAAAACGCATGAACCCCGAGGGGAATGATTTAAAGAGGTTTAGAATCGCGGAAAAAGAAGTGGACCATTTAGAGATGTTGGTCAATAACATTTTAGCCTTTGCCAAACCGGTAGAACCAAAGAAAAGCCCAGTGGCATTGTCTAAGGTTCTGGAACAGGCCATAGCTCTGTCTGAAAAAGGAATTACCGATAAGAAGATTGAAATACAGACAGAGTTCGGTGATATTCCTCCCGTCACAGTTGACGCGGCTATGATGGCTGACGCGTTCCTGAATATAATCCGTAACGCCGTGGAAGCGTCGAAGGAACATGGCAAAATCAAAATTTCGCTGCGCTATGCTTATGAAAATCATCAGTCCGTTGTTGTAGAGGTTAACGATGACGGAAGCGGTATTGACGAGCAAGACATGCCGCATATATTCAATCCCTTCTTTACGCGTAAGAATTATGGTACCGGATTAGGGCTTTCTTTGGTAAAGAAAATAGTTGATATTCATCAGGGAATGATTAATATCTTCAGCAAAAAGAATGACGGCACGAAGGTGCTTATTATTTTGCCTATAGAAACCGAAGGTGTGCTTTCATTACCAGTTTCAAATAACAAACAAGGTAAATAGATTATGCCGAGTATTCTAGTCATAGATGATGATGCTTCGATAGCTGAAACCCTGGATTTGTATCTTACGGAAGAAGGTTACAAAGTCCGTACCGCATTGACCGGCACAGATGGTTTGAATAAATATGTACAGGAGCCGTCGGATGTCGTGATTCTGGATATCCGTCTGCCCGATGTTGATGGATTCACCGTACTTGAAGATCTCAAAGAAGAGAATGAAAACGTTAAAGTCATCATGATAACAGCTTTTCATGATATGGAGACAACCATTAACGCGATGAAAAGCGGTGCCTTCGATTATATTCACAAGCCGGTTAATGTTGACGAACTTGATCTGGCAATTAAAAAAGCCCTAAAAACTCTGGAAATGGAAAAAAAGATCGACGGCCTTCTGATGGAACCGTCAAGAACTTTCCGCGTTGGCGACATCATCGGTACCGGCAACGAAATGCGGGGAATTTTTAAAACCATAGGAATTGTTTCCCAGAGTCGCACTACCGTTCTGATTCAAGGTGAGAGTGGTACAGGCAAGGAATTAATCGCCAAAGTAATACATAACAATACTTCGCCTGATGAACCTTTTATAGCCGTTAACTGTTCGGCGATTGTCGAAACTCTGCTGGAGTCGGAACTGTTCGGCCATGAAAAAGGTTCGTTCACCGGAGCTGTTGCCAGAAAACTGGGCAAATTCGAACTGGCGAGATACGGCTCTGTTTTTTTGGATGAAATAAGCGAAATGTCCGTCAATCTTCAGGCGAAACTTCTGCGCGTTTTACAGGAGATGGAATTCGACAGGGTGGGCGGAAAAGATAAGGTCAAAGTCAATGCCCGTATTATGGCCGCGACCAATAAGGATTTAAAGACTCTGGTTAATGAAGGGAAATTTCGTGACGATTTATATTACCGCCTCAATATAGTATCCATTAACCTGCCGCCGCTGCGCGCGCGCCGTCAGGATATTCCGCAGCTGATTGATTATCTGCTGGCCAAAATCAATCTAGATTTGCACAAAAAAATTATCGGAGTTTCCGGTGAAGTAATGGAAATATTCATGAATTATAACTGGCCGGGCAACGTCCGCGAGTTGGAAAATCTGCTTGTACGAGCTTGCGTTGTAGCTCAGGGACAGTTTTTGGGAGTAAGTGATTTTCCTGAACTGGGTAAGGATGACACAGTAAAACCGGTGTACGATGAAAAATCTGATTTGTTTAAACCATCGGAGCTGGGCAAGTTTCTTACACTTGATGAAGTGGAAGAACGCTACATCCGTAAAGTCATCAAAGAGACGGATAAGAATAAAGGTGAGATTTGCGATCTGTTGGGGGTATCCAGGCCGACGTTGGAACGCAAATTGGAAAAATACGGCATCACCTTTGAACGCGAGTAGGGGGCTTTTGAAAAACGGCCATCTGCGGCGTTTCCCTCACCCTTCGTCGTTGCGACGTATGCAGAAAATACGTCTCACTCCTCAGGGATCGGGGGCCTTGCATCTTGCCATTTTTGAAAAGCCCCGAAAAGTTGTCATTCCCGCGCAGAGACTGTGTCACAATTAGCAAAAGAAGAAAAAATGCTCATTTTTAGGAGAGGTTTTACCATTAAAATTTCAAAAAAGTTTGTTGTAAGCAATTTTAACGAGCCATTTTTTTCGACGATAAAGCATAAATTAATTACGACACAGTCTCGTAGGCCGGCATCCATATGTGCAACTAAAACATCGTTTACATTTTAGACCGGGCACATCGTTTACACTTTTTCAGTTACGAATAATCATATTTTTTCTCAAATCTATGGAACCAAGTACATAAAAGCTAAACTGAATTTGCCAACGTCCATCTTCGATTTCTTTGAGTCCAACAGGCTGACCGGCAAGTAACTCTGTTAAATAGAACCTTCTGCCCGTAAATTTAATTTCTCCGCAGTGACGAACTTGGCGAACCAAGTAATGATGATCATAATCCGGTGAATGAGGACATTCCACATATGGCCGATTCGACTTTTTATAGTAATCACTCGGTGTTTCGTCATTGAGTGATTCATGCGGCCGGTCATTATTGTAATCATGTCTGAAAATATCAAATGCCTTTTGCTGTTCTTTTAAATTCCCGGCAACGGGGTTTAAAACATCGCTTTTCAACGTGCGATGCATGCGTTCATGCCGTCCGTTCTCCTGAGGACAACCTTTACCAATCCGTTCCGGTATTATTCCCAAAAGTATCCACCAAACCATTAACCGGCTGAGACCGCCTATGCATCTGCCGGCAAAGGGTGTTCCGTTATCACTCCGCATTGCATCCGGTAACCCGTATTCCCGGAAGATGGATTCCATAAAACGTCTTGTCGGATCATAACGGGGTCCTCCCAATGCCTTACATCCCAAAAGAAAACGACTATAGTTGTCACTGACCGTCAATGGATAACAAACATGCCCGTTCTTCATATGAAATTGACCTTTGTAATCGATGCTCCATGTGTCATTCGGCGCATTACATTCACCAAAGGGTTGAGTATATTGCGGAACACGCAATCGCTTCTTACGTTTCTCAACGAGTCCCTCCTTCTTAAACCAGTAGCCTATGGTGCTGACGGCCGGTAACTCAAGTTCCGGATGCTTACGCTTTAATTGCGCCCGTACTTTCCGGGGACCACGCTTCCGGTTCTTAAGTTTCTCCTGAATCACTAAATCGATAATCTTTCCAGATGTTCGATTAGGGCAATGCCTGGGAGCACGGCTTCGTTCTTTTAGCCCTTCAATACCATGCCGTTTATATCGCTCAAGCCATTTGTAAACCGTTGGTCGGCTGATTCCATATCTTTGAGAAAGATCAGTTACACTGAAATGTCCGGCATTCCAGTCTTTTATAAGTTCTATTTTTATGTCCATCTGGTTTATCACTTTCCACGGCATAGA
>DJVN01000057.1 GCA_002441205.1 Syntrophaceae bacterium UBA6255
CGACCAAAGCCATCAATCCCTTTGAACAAACCGTCGACCGCGACAAGTGTCTGGCCTGTTTCGGATGCCTGAATAATTGCCCGGCTGATGCCGTGGTTATGGAATACGGCGGCAAACGCCTATACGGCTTTTTCGAATATTTAAAACGAAACAATATTAAAATAAAGGAACCGGAAGAATTTAAAACCTGCAAAGGATAATCTATGGAAATCAGAGTTGTTAATCTTCAAGAGAAGTCCGATTTAATCAAAGAACTGCATCAATACAAATTAATCGCTGAGCTTAATAATTATCAGGTGAAACTGGTCAAGGCGAAAAGAGAGTTTATCTGGCATAGCCATCCTGAAACAGACGAATTGTTTTTGGTGGTCAAAGGAAAAATGCGACTTGCTTTTCGCGACCGGACGCTGGAAGTCAAGAAAGGAGAGTTAATTGTTGTTCCCAAAGGAGTGGAACATAAACCCATTTGTAAAACTCTGTGCACCGTGATGTTGATCGAGCCGAGCGGCACTTTGAACACCGGCAATACCGGCGGGCAGTTAACCGACACAAATCTGGAGCGGATATAACCTCTGATTAACAAGGAAAAACTTGAAGAAGCTTTCTAAGGTCGCTGCAATTCAACTTAACACCAAAACAGGTGATTCAACAGTAAATATCGCCAGCTGTGAGCGTTTAGCGCTCTTAGCTGTAAAGGAGGGCGCGCGTTGGATTGCGCTGCCGGAATTTTTCACGACAGGAATGAGCAGGAACCCGAAGATCGCCGAGGCCATCCAGAATATCGACGGCGAGGCAGCGAGTTTCTTGCGTAATTTTTCGGCGAGACATCACGTTGTTTTGGGAGGCTCATTCTTATGCAGGTTGTCAGACGGCAGTGTACGCAATCGTTACTTATGTTACGCCAACGGCACTTTTGTAGGACAGCATGACAAGGACATGCCCACAATGTGGGAACATTATTTCTATGAAGGCGGCGATCCGTCCGATACGGGAATTCTTGGAACCTATGACAACACGCGCATCGGTGCGGTCGTGTGCTGGGAATTTATGCGCACGATGACCGCACACCGGCTCCGCAATCAGGTGGACGTGATCATGGGTGGTTCGTGCTGGTGGAGCATACCTGCTTATTTCGGTGGTTTGTGTCAGTGGCTGTGGGAAGCGGCAAATAATCGCAACAGCATTGCTGCCATACAGGATACTGCCCGTCTTGTCGGTGCGCCGATTATTCATGCTGCGCATTGCGGAGAGATTGAGTGCCCGCAGCCGGGGTTGCCGATGACATATCGGGGTTACTTTGAAGGGAACGCCGCCATCGTGGACGCAAACGGTCACGTATTGGCGCAACGTAATGCAAAACAGGGTGAAGGTATCGTCTGTGCCGAGATTACGTTAGGCACCAAAACGCCGACCGAAGAAATTCCCAATCGTTACTGGTTGCGTAAGAGAGGCGGACCTTTGCCTATTTTTACATGGCATCAGCAACGGTGGCTGGGACGGCGTTGGTATAAACACAACGTGCGCCTAAAATAACTTGCAATACATCATTATTTTTAGATGCCTCATTGTTTAATGATAAGGAGGGCTGACATGAAAAGTATAAAAATAATGTTCAGACTAAGTATTCTTCTTTTTTTTATTTTTATTATCAGTGGTAGAACGTTAGCAAACAGTCAGGAAAGCGGTCTCGGTCCGCAATCGACTCAAGCCCTCGGTGAAAAAAATGTCCTGATGGTTGTTGTGCAATTTCCGGATGCAGCACCATCCATTCCGATTGAAGCCGTCCGGAAAAAAGCTGTGAGCGTACTCAATACGTATGTAAAAGAACAATCATACGGACTCGCTTCCATCAAGGCCGATTTCATGGGATACGTCATGCTGCCCGATTCGCTCGCCAATTACAACATCAGTCCCTATAATTTTCGCGTGGATAGAAGAAGGGTTCGCAAACTCATTGAAGACAGCATGACGGCAATTGAAAGCAGAGTTGATTTTTCCGCTTACGACCACATATTGATCATTCCGGCAGTCACGACCATGCCCGGCAAGGGATACGGCATGATCTGCTACTGTGCCAACCCCGGGATGCTTTCGGGTGTGACCAGAAGATATGTTCCGCGCTATGAAACGCTGAGATCCGCAAGCGGAAAAGAATTCAAGGGCGGAATTTTTGTCGCAACGGAAAACGCGAATATCGGCATGTTTGCCCATGACTATTTTCATGCTCTCGGCGGAATACACGAAGGAAAACGGTTGGCGCCTTGACTGTACGACTTCGTGCGTCAGTCTGACGCTTCCGCTGAAAAGCCGTCTTTCGAGCATCATGCAATCTATATGGGACCATGGGACATCATGTCTCAACATCTGGTCAAAAAAGGAGCGTTGCCACCCGGCATTTCATCCTTTACAAAAATACGGCTGGGTTGGATTAGAGAGCGTCAGGTTCAAATCGTAAAACCGGGAGAGACCTCCTTTACCATGCTCGCGCCTTTATCCAGGGGAGGAGAAACGCTTGCCGTTAAGATACCCCTGGATGACGGGACTTACTATCTGGTGGAAAACAGGCCACAGATTGGCTTTGATCAAATACTGCCGGACTCGGGAATGCTGGTTCTGAAGGTTAATCCGCAGGAGGATGAAGGATTCGGTACTGTAAAAGTAATGTGTGCCGGTGGGGAACGCGATTTTGTTCGCGCCACCTACAAGCTGGAACTCAGCAACCGGAACATTTTTACTGATAATTCCGGAATCTTTCGTAAAAATAACATTGCCATCATACCCCTTTGGCAGGAAGGAGATAATCTCGGCGTTTTGATTACCACTCCTGAACAAAGCAAAGCAGCAATAAAGGCAGCGCAGGCAATACAGGCGTTAATAAATCAACCGGGCAACGAAAAGGATACGACAATTAATGAGGCTATCGCGGCTTTTAAAAATAAAGACTTTGAAAAAAGTTTTTCTATAGCTAAAAGAAAACTCTAAAAGGGAGCAATATTTATGAAGCAATTTGTTCTTACTCCGGCGGCGGGGAANNGGAAGGAAGCATCTGGCTGATCATCACCGGCACACCCGCTCAGGAAAAGGCTGCGGAGTCTCTTATGAAAGCCGTTGCGAGCGAACCGGCGTTTAATTTCTAAAAAAAGCTACTTCTATCCGTTTCGCGCAGAGGCCGTGTCGCAATTAGCAAAAAGAGGAAAAATGTTCATTTCAGGTTTATCATATGCTATTTTATTGTGAAACAGCTCCTCAGGCGGCAATCCAGTATTCAATAAAATCCGGATCTCCAACTGAAAAATTCGGGCATGACAACGAATACATCATATGATCAGTGAAATTGAAAAAAACTTTTATTGCATCACTCTACGGATGCCTTATCGTTTACGGCATGTGAACGCCTATCTCTTTGCACATGATCAGGAATTAGCTCTTTTCGACACCGGACTTAATTCACCACAGGCATACGAAACATTGATCAAAGATCTGTCCGGTATTGGTTTCGGCGTAAAGAACATCAGATATATTTATTTGACTCATGTGCACACGGATCACTGCAGTATGGCCGGACTTCTGCAAAAGGAATCAGGGGCAAAAATTCAACTTTCCAGAGCAGCTTTTGAAGAATACCAGCATTTTCGTGAGGTTGAACCGGCGGTGAAACAGTTACGTAAGTTCTATGCGCGTCAGGGCATGTCTCCTCATCTCATTGACCTTATTATCGCAGAATACGAGGATATTCGAGGTATTATTACCGAATTTAATGCGGACTATTTTCTGTGCGAAAACGATTATTATGAATTCGGCAACTGGAAATTCATAATCGTTGACACGCCCGGACATGCCGCCGGACATATCTGTTTTTTCTTTCCGGAGAAAGGGTTTTTGTTGTCGGGTGACCACATTCTGCCTTATATAGCCCCAATTCTCAGTCCCGATATATTTGATGACGATTTCCGTCCGCTGGCAACGTATCTTGATTCTCTGAGCGCAATTGAAAAATTGCCCGTCTCCACTGTGTATCCCGGACATGGTAACTCTTTTGTCGATTTTCAAGAACGGCTGACAGACATTCGCGAACGTCATCAAAAAAGAAAACGTGCTGTTCTTGATTTTGTGAATAGTCAACCCAAAACCGCCTATGATATTTCCCATGAAATGATCAGTCCATCGCTTTCCGATTTCGACAAATTCCTGGCTCTGAACGAAACCATAACCTATTTAAAGGAACTCAAAGCTGAAGGTACCCTCAAAGAAGACAATATCAACAATATTCTGGTTTACACCAGGGTCTGAGGATAATTGTTGACAGATGTTTTATTATAGTTAATAAACGCCTGTTAAATTATAAATGTAGTACTGGTCTTCAGACCGGTTATTTTCGGCGCAGCTAAATCTACGTACGACAAAAAACAAATCCCGATACATTGGTATTTGTAATATCAATTGGAGTTATTTTGAGCAAAAAATTACAAAAGGAAATCGAACGCCGCCGCACCTTTGGCATTATCAGCCATCCCGACGCGGGCAAAACCACGCTGACGGAAAAGCTTCTGCTTTTCGGCGGCGCCATTCAAATGGCCGGAGCGGTCAAGGCGCGCAAGGCTTCCAAACATGCCCTGAGCGACTGGATGGCCATCGAGAAAGACCGCGGCATTTCCGTGACGTCGTCCGTCATGAAATTCGAATACGCGGATTGCGAAATCAATCTTCTGGACACACCCGGCCACCAGGACTTCTCAGAGGACA
>DJVN01000195.1:0-25254 GCA_002441205.1 Syntrophaceae bacterium UBA6255
TATCTTGAAGTAAGAAATAAAAAGAGAGCGGCAAAAACAAACTACGCTTTAAACCTGATAATAAAAAAACTAGAAAAATTTAAACCGCATTCCATTGAAGTTTTAAATCAATCAATAACAAACGGGTGGACTGATATGTACCCGTTAAAGGAGAATAACAATGCAAGCACAAATCAGGGATTCAAAGCCAATACATATCGGAAAAATAATAACGATAGGCCAAGCAGCCTCAGCGCAGACGATAACGCCGAACTCGAACGTATCGCCGCAGAGTATTACGACGCTAAGAAAAAGGCCGCCGTACACAACGCCAGTTAGGTGGCCGCAAGAGATTATTGCTGATTATTTGGATTTTAAAGAACTTTCATCGTGGATTAGTTTTATTCAGCAGAAACAGAAAACCAACAGTGAATGGGAAGACATACGAAAGAAAATGCCGCCGGAGCTTTTAGATAAGACAGCCGAAGTTTTAAAAGAATGCCGACAGAACGGATTTATCAGGCCGCACGTTGTTAATGGAACTCTTATTTGGGATCAGATTATGGGGAGTGAGAGAAACAGAAAGTATAACTGCCAGTGTGATCTTTGCGATAACGATATGTCAAGCGGCAGTTGCAAGGGAAAATTCATAAACAACAATGCAGGGCATAGGGATTTTAAAAAATGCTGGGAAAAATAAAAAGCGCGAATAATGCGGCGTCTATATCAGGGCAGTAAAAAGAAAGCGCGGAAAGCGGCGTAACATGGGGCGGCTCCGAAATCCAAAGCTGTATATTGGGGAATAGATGGCCGAGGGGAGCCGCGAGGAAAGGGCAGGCGGTTCCGGTTGAAATAATTTAAGGCTACCTGATTATGATACCGGAGTGCCGCCTGTCTGTAAAATAAATTAAAAGGAGAAAATTATGGCACCGAAAATCAAAGCAAGGAAAGTAGAAAATGGTTATGTAATCAGTTGCAACGGCAAGGAGTTTCTGGCGGCGGATAAAGACAACGCCATCATCGTCGTGACAGAGTTGTATCGCTCAAAAGTGGCACCGATCAAGGCCACTGAATTGATCAATGGACTGGACAAACCGGAGACGATGTAAATGTCCGATGAAATGAAGCAGTTGATTAAAGCGATCATCCGGGGGTTGAGATTCACAGTGTCCCTGCTTGAAAAGGTATTGAAAGGCGAACCGATTTAAAACAATAAACTGCCTCCCGGAAACGGAACGCATAAATTATCAGGAACGCGTAAGCCTTCCTGTTCAAAACGACAAAGGGGAGGCTTTTTTATGTTGGTTGATTACAATCTTGAAGGAGATCCTTTCCGGAATTTATGGTCTGCGGTTGTTACCACAGCACTGGATGATTTACAAATTAAATATGATCCGGCGCCAAAGCATTCCGGTGGTATCGTCCGGCAGTTGGACCGGCAACAGGCAATCTGGTTTTTCTCATGTCCGGATGAATCACTTTTGTCCTGGATATGTCAAATGCTCCAGATCGATTTACAGGCGGTTATAAAGCGGGCGGCTGAGATTAATCCCGCAGTAAAAAAAGCTCTTAGTAATGACAAAATCGAATGTTATTATAAGGGCACGAGTAAAAAAGCCGCGTGTGGCTGATTTTAAGAGGGGTGATTTTATGGCGATTAAGAAAAAAGCTAAAAAAACAAAGAAAACCGTCAAGAAGAAAACCAGCAAGGCGGCACCGGCGAATAAAAAAGTTGCTCCTAAGCCGGATAAAAAGGACAAGCACCCGGGAGGAAGGCCGCCAAAGTATAATAATGTCCAAGAGTTGCAGGCTAAAATCGATGAGTATTTTGATTCCTGCTGGATAGACAAAATCATTGAAGTCACCGACAAGGATGGAAATTGCACAGCAACGAACAGCCGATATCAGAACAGGCCATATACTGTCATGGGGTTGGTGTTTGCGCTGGGGTTTGTTTCACGGCAGTCGCTTCTTGATTATTGTAAAAGGTCAGGCCAGTTTTCTGACACTATAAAAAGGGCGAAGACAAAAATCGAGATGAATGTTGAAGAATACCTTCTGGAAGGGAAAAACGCCGCTGGCCCGATCTTCTGGTTAAAGAATAACGCTGAAACCAAATATCAAGACAAACAGGAATTAGAGCATTCCGCTAAAGAAGGCGCTCCGCCGTTTCGGGTTGTGTATGAACAAAAGCCAAACAAAGAGTAAGTACGCTGGCGATATTATTCTCCCGCGTCCTCACGCCAAACAACAGGAATTTATCGATTCTCCGGCCAAGCGCAAAGTTATTCGTGCCGGTCGTCGAGGCGGGAAAACCGTCGGCATAGGTGTTTATGCGGTCGAGAAGTTCCTGGTTGGCCGTCGTGTGCTGTATGCGGCACCCACAAGCGAGCAAATACAGCGTTTTTGGGTTACAGTGACCCGGGCACTGGCCGCTCCGATAGACCTGAAAAGGCTTTACAAGAACGAATCTGAACATATTATCGAAGTTACCGGGACGGAACAGAGAATCAGAGCGAAAACAGCATGGAACGCAGATTCCCTCCGGGGGGATTATGCCGATGAATTGCTGCTTGATGAATGGCAATTGATGAATGAAGACGCCTGGGGTGTCGTGGGCGCTCCGATGCTATTAGACAATAACGGCAATGCGACGTTCATTTATACGCCGCCATCACTGAGATCGAGAAGCGCATCGAAAGCCGATGATCCCCAACACGCCGCAAAGTTATTCCGGAAAGCGCAGGAGTTGGCGAAGAAAGACCCTTTGCGGTGGGCCACTTTCCATTTTTCGTCAATGGACAATCCCCATATATCCCAATCAGCGCTGGATGAAATCACCTCTGATATGTCCAGCCTTGCTTATCGGATGGAAATACTGGCCGAGGATATNNTATCCAAGATAGTCGTGGCCGTCGATCCAACAACGTCGGCGGATGGTGGCGGTGACGCTGCCGGGATTGTTGTCGCCGGTTCGCTGAACAGCCAGGCCTATGTATTACAGGACAGGACGATCAACGGATCACCGCTGCAATGGGCACAGGAAGCCCTGAAAGCGTACTATGAGCAAAACGCCAATCTGATAGTCGCAGAGAAGAATCAGGGCGGGGAAATGGTAGCCATGACCATAAAACAGGCAGAAATAACGCTGGCCGATGGCCGAGCCGTCACCGGAAAGAATGTTCCCGTCAAATTGGTTCACGCTTCACGCGGCAAATTTGTCCGGGCGGAGCCGGTATCAGCAAAATACGAACAAAATAAAGTTCACCACGTCGGTTCGTTCCCGCAACTTGAAGATGAGTTGTGCCTCTGGCTGCCCGGCGATAAATCGCCTAACCGGTTGGATGCCCTGGTGTGGGCGATCACGGAATTAATCGGAGAAAGTTTCTTTGGCGATTGCGTGTTTGAGGATTGAAATGAGCTGTATTATCGAGAAAATAACCCATCAAAATGCCTACGAATTACGAGAGGCCCGCCTTGATTTTGCCAAAATCACAAAGAAACCGTTGATAGAACGCCCATTCTACTACCGGAATACTGAAAACAATGAAGAGTATTATGATCTTTATGGGTGTGTCGGCTGGCCCACGGAAGTAAGCGACAAGGATGATGGGCGGCCAGGGTATATTGCTATTGTGGCTGCCGTCAAGGATGATCGTCCGGTCGAAGAACCGATATTCCGCCTGCTAACCGAGGCGGAGAGCCGTAATATCCCGACAATGCTTATCTATATGCTGGCGTTCCGGAAGAAGTATGGCTTTGGAGCGCACCCGACACTATTGCAATCCTGGTATGGTGACCCTGATCGTTTTATTGCGACACTGGCACGGTTCAATGAGAAGCACAAAGGCAAGGAATTAATGTTATCTCCGCCCGTGGACTTCTATAATCCAAAGCGGTTTGATGATTATGCCCGGTCCATGCAGAGTACAATCTCAAAAGATACGCCGGTCCGGTTCAAGTTTAGCGGGTTGGATATTTTAAAGAACCGGCTACGGGAGTTCAAGCGCGACGATCCGGCTGTTCTGGCCGTTGGAGGGCTGATTCATACGCTGTTATTAAGTTGTCAGTGGATGGAATCGCAATCTGATTCGATGTTTCCGGTGGAAGAAAATGTTTAATTTAAAAGAATATAGAAAATCTTACTATATCGCTCATAAAGAAGAGATGAAATTACGCAGTAGAGAGAGGTATTGCAAAAACAAAGAAGCCATATCATCTTATGCGAAGATGTATGCGGCTGAACACAAAGAAGAAATAAGTAATTATCAAAAAGAATGGGCAAACAAAAACAGAGAATCATTAAAAGCATATAAAAAATCATATCAACAATTAAATCGTGAAAAATTAAAAGCAAACGCAAGGCTGTACCGTCAAGCCAACAAAGACAAAATAAGTATTGCTCGTAAAAAATACAGGACGGAAAATAAAGAAATGATTTATCAGGGCATCAAGGAGTGGAAAAAGAATAATCCAGAGAAAATAAAAGCTATAAAAAAAGCGTATAGGACAGTCCATCCTGATCGAGTGAAAGATACCAAAAAGAGACAAAGGGCAGTGAAGGCGGGGGTAATTATTGAGAAATTTACGGCAAAAGAAATTTATGAGCGAGATAAATGGGTATGCCAATTGTGCGGCAATAAGGTTGATAAAAAATTAAAGCATCCGAATCCCATGAGTAAATCACTCGATCATATTATTCCGTTGTCCTTGGGAGGCGCACATTCAAGGGCAAACGTACAATTGGCACACTTTATTTGCAATTCTAAAGCAGGCGTTGGTGGTATTAAGCAGACAAGGTTGTTTTAATTAAGGAGGATATTTAATATGTTTGATTTACTTGAGGTTATTGGATTGATGGTCATAAGTGCCGGACTGTTCGCGGGCGGCGTCCTGCTCGGTGGATGGGTGGGATTCAAGTTTAAGAACTCTGTCCCGGGTGAGAATTTTATCGGCGGCGTACCGGACGGCGAAGTATTCACCATGAAAGACGAGATCGACGGGCTGGATGAAGAAGAGAATCCGGCAAAGAAATCAATACTGGCAAGAACAGAGCAATTTATCAAGACGCTGGGAGGATAAACCATGCAGAGAATGAAAGTTAAATGCCCGAATTGCGGGCGCATATCGTTTGAGACAACTGATCAGTTTAATCCGGACGCAATCCCTCACGGCGGTATGGTCCGCTGTTTACTGCATTACCAGATCGATTGGCTGTGCTCTTCTTCGACCGTCTCAGCGGAAATGACCTGTCCGGAATGTCTGGCTCCGCTCGTGGTTGGTGGTGTGTTGAACGTCGTAATGCCGGCAAGAGAAGCGGGAGAATGTTTTGCGGGCAATCAAAAGGCCGCTATTCAGGAGACGGAGTTTTCAAATACCCATGTATCCCCAGGTATCAACATGGAGAAATTTTTATCTTATCAAGCGGAGATTCAAAAAGAAATGCTCAAAAATGAAATACCGCCGATAATAGTACCAGAAGTCGCGGTCATTATTGAACGCCCTGATGGAACGCAAACAAAGGCTAACATTGTTGATAATGGCCGGACTATGCACATCGGGAAAACAGAAGATCAACAGACAAAACCTTTTGTCTGCGACGTTTGCGGGAAGGAATGTAAATCAGAGTTCGGCCTGAAAAGCCATAAGAGGAGCCATAAATGATAACGGTCAAAAACGGCACCATCTTTGTCATTGACGGCGAGAAATGGCTCTACATACGTTATTCTCACAGAATGCACATATTGGCGAGCATGGAGAGAGTTGAGCCAGTGTATTTCGAGGTTGGCAAGTTCTGGACGATGAAAACTGTTGATAGGCTGCTGACAAACGAACAGATGATGGAAGTATTGGAAAGCAATCCAGGCTGGAAAGACAATAAAATAAGGAGGAAAGAACAATGATTAAAATGGTTTATGCACCGGTGGGAATTGTAATAGGGGAAAAACTCAACAACGCGGAGGCTGGTCTGCTGGCGTTAAAAGAGCCGCGCCTGCTCCAGATGTCCAAGATGGACGACGGCCGGATGCAGGTAAATGTTGTTCCTATGCTCGGTCAGCCGAAGGGATTTGAGATCGAGCGCGGAATTATGAGCTACGATGTAACCGACGAGAATGTTCTCAATGCGTACAAAGAAAGCGTGACCGGACTTGTGCTGGTGAAGAAACCACCGCTGGTGGACGGAAACGGAAAGGCATTGCAATAAAATAAACTAAAAATAAGGGCTTCTCTTTCTTCGACGGGAGAAGGGGAACTGCAAAGGAGAGAGAAAATGATAGAATCGAAATGGTCGCTTAGTGAAATTCCCCCTAGTGGACACCCGGACGTTGCTGAGTTTGCCTATGATCTCTTCAACGCCGCCAAAGCGGAGAAGGAACGCCTCGGCAAGCCTGCAGACTTCATGAACAACTTTGCGCTGTATAAGAACAAAGACTCAAAGGATGTTGTTGCCGGGCGCATGAGCGACAGCCGCCAGAAAAAGAAGAAAAAGAGCCTGATCAATCTGTATTTTGCCAATGTCGAGCGCACAGTATCCAACATTACAGCGCGGAATCCCGTCGGCGAAGTCATTGACCTGGACGGCAAGAGCATTATTGAGCAGGAAACCGGAATCACAAGCGAAAGCGTCCTGAGCATGGTGAACAAGAAATGGTGGAAAGAGACGAACCAGCAGCAGAAAACCAGAACGTCCGCCCGGCAGATGGAAATATACGGCATTACACCGGAGAAACCGCTTTGGGACAAAGACAAAGACCGCCCGGATGTTGTGCCGACAGATCCTTTCAGTGTGTTTCCGGCCCCGGGTAATTGGGAAAATCCCGCCGAAGATGCGCCGTATTTCTGTTTTGCCTATGTCGGATATGTATCGCTCATTGAGAGTTTTTACGGCGTGAGCGATATCGCGGAAGACAGCGCCTATGACCTGTTAGGTCTGGAGCGAGAGAAATTCAAGGGCGGCAGCAATAAAACAGAGGGCAGTATCGGCAATTACAATCTTCCTATGACGGTAGCCGCCGAAAAGGAAGTGGACAATAAAGCATTAAAGCGCTGTTTGGTGATTGAAGTATGGATCAGGGATAACAGCACCCGGACGGAAAAGACTGTTCAGGCGATTATTAACGATGCCACGGGCGAACAAGCCCTTGATCCCACAACAGGAGATCCGCTTTTTGAGGAGATAACCGACAAGATACCGGTTTACCGTGACGGAATCCGGAAAGTAACCATAGCCAAAACCACTGATCCGCACAATAAGAGCGGTCTGGTCGTACTGGACGACAGCGAAAACCCAAATCTAAACCCAGCTCTGGCGGATGATCTGGCCAGAACCACGTACCCGTGGGGCAAAATCCCTATTTTTTACGCCAATTCCTATAAAGACGGAATTTCTATGTGGGGATTTTCCGCCGCCGAACAGGTGGGCGACCTGCTGGAAAAGCTCAATATTCTGTTTAATAAGATGATTGTCTATGTTCTCAACGTCCTTCTTCCGCCCCTGATTGTGCAAAAGAACTGCGGAATTACCAAGGAAATGATTGTCAATTCCATTGAATCAGGCGGGCGCCTGATCCTGATGCCGACAATACCGAATGCCCGGATCGAATTCATGCAGATACCGAACCTGCCGGAAACATTTTTCCGTGTTCTGGAATTGCTGGTGATGTTCTTCGATAGAGTTTACCAGATTGAAGATGCAGACAGAGGCAATGCACCCAAAGGGATTATTGCCGCCAGCGCGATTGTTGCCCTTCAGGAGCGCAATCAGATGTTGATGCAGAGCAAAGTGGTAGCCATCGATTATCTGGCCGAGGAGCGCACAAAATGGGCGATTGGCCTGTACCAGAATTTCGGGACTAGAACGGAAAACGTCAACGTCGGCGATCAGCCTATCCCATTCACCGGCTTTAAATTCGCCGGCCGTAAATATAACTACGTTGTAGAGAGTGGATCAACCACACCGAGGACCAGCCTCCAAAGAGAAGAACAGGCGTATAAACTGTTTGAGATGAGGGCAATTGGCCAGAGGGGGCTATTGGAAGCAATTAACTGGCCGAATTACAAAGAGGAACTGGAACGGACTGCCGAATCTCAGCTTGATCAGGCCTTGCAGATTATCATTGAGGCAGGGCTGCCGGAAGAAGAGGCCGTTGCGTTGAGACAATTCTTGTTGTCGTCGTCCGTCCAAACCCAGCAGAATGAATCCAAAAAGAGAAGCGCAAGCAAAGGGGCGACAGTATAATTTATAACAGGAGGAGATATGCCAATTTATCAATATGAATGCCGATTATGTAAGGAAGTAACAGAAAAGTTTCACCGGATGGACAGCATCCCTAAAAAGGTTCGATGTGCCACGCCGGGATGCGGACGTATGGCGCGGCGGATGATCGCCAGCAGCGGAGCGATCCGGTGCGATTCCATCAACGATGTGAAGTGGCTGCCGTCGGCAATCCAGAATTTACCCGATGACGCCCGGCATATTGACTCCCGGGCGAAACATTCCCGGTATCTCAAGGAGCACAATCTTGTCTGTAAAGGATGAAAAAGACCGGAAGATTGAAGCAACAAACCGGAAGATTGAAGAAATTAATTCTATACTGAGGGACAAAATAAAACTCTTGGTAATGAATAAATCTCATGGTAAAATACTTATGACAGTTGAACTTAATATGTCAGAAGGCGGCATTGGCACGGCTTTTATTGGACACATGAAAGCAACAAGGGAGAAAATTTTCTAATGAGATAATATAACGGGAGCTTAAAGAGCTTATCGAAGCGATCACAAGCCCGATTTCTACGGATTACGCGAATGCGCCCGTGGGAGTCGGGCTTTTTTTATTTGGTTTTACCAGCTCGGTTTAACTGGCCATTGGACCCGCAAGGATTATCCAAAATTCAACCAGTCCCGAAAAGGAGAAGGAAGATGGAGAACGCGAAAATGAACGTAATGGGATTTTTGGGAAGATTGATCAGACCGTTGATGAATGAACGCGGAGAAGTGGACGTAACGCCCGCAGGCGATCCGCCCGCAGTTCCGTTGGATGAAAACGGTTTTATTCCCGGTACGACCTTTAAAACGGTCGAAGAACTGGTGAAGGGGTTCCAGGAAACAAAAGCTGATCATGGCCGTATCAGCAATGAACTCGGCCAAGTCAGAGGCCAGGCTCAAACGCTGGCGGAAACCCTTAAAGAAACTCTGACCAAATCGAAACAGGCGGAACCGGCCGCAAAAGGAACAGACTTTGACACTGAAATTAATGCCGCTCAGAACGCGCTCAAAAAGCTCGATCCGATGGCGGATGATTTCGCGGCACAACAGGCGGAGTTAGTCGGCAAGATAACCGATTTGAAAGCCGAAAAAGTCAAAAAGACTGTTCTGAGCGAAGCCGGGAAGTTGTTTCAGCAGGAATTGAAAGACCGCGACAGTAAAACAGCGGAAAAAACATTCCTTGACCAGAATCCCACGTTTAACACGCCGGAAATGCAGGCCAAAATCAAGGATTTTATAGCCAAAGACAGGACCGGATTGCACGACGATATGTCGGCTTATTTCGCGTTGCAGGCGCAGGAAGTTGCCGTTGATCGGGAACGCCTGGCGAAACAAAACGAAGAAATGCAGAAGGCCTTGGATCTTCAAAAGGGCAAGGACTCAACAGGAAAGGTTTTTGCCAAGGGCGATTCGCCCGGGCAACAGACCAATCAACCAAAACTCGAAGGCAAAGACCGTGACGCTGCTATGCTGGCGGCTCTGAATAAGGTCCGCGAAGCGTCTTAGTCGTAACAGGTCGTTGCCTTTCAACATATTAAACTGAAAGAGAGGTACACTACCATGGCTCTAATTAACGAACTGAATGCAACGACAGAAGTATATTGGCTTAATACCAAGCCGGAAGATATTTTAAACGCAGCTTCCGCCCTCTTGTGGAAGCTGATGGGAAACGCCATTGCGCGGGATAATTGGGATGTCAAACCCCATGAAACCGTTGACGGCGGTTCCATGGTTAAAGTTCCCATTGAATACCAGAACTCCAACAGCGGATCATACGGCGCTGATACGGTCATTAACCAGAGCAAGGTTAATATCATTGATGCCGCCCGTTTCCGTTGGGCTGGTGCGTATGGTTCCAATACCATTAACCTCGACGATAAAGTGAAGAATGCCGGTTCTGCGGCGATTATCGATCTGACCAAGCAGTACATGGAAAGCATCATCAAGTCTGTGCGTGTCAATATGGCCTCCCAGGTCATTGCGGCCGCCGCCGACGCGAAAAGTATCAACGGCCTCGGCGATCTTTTCAACACCGATACATCGGTTGAATACGGCTCCGTCGCGGAAGCGACACTGGCCACCTGGAAGGCCAACGTCATTACGACAGCGGAATCGATCTGCTTTGAAACCATGCAGAAGATTTTCCGCGCTCCGGCCATGGGCGACGCCAGGAACATGAAGCCGAATTTCTGTTGCACCACGGATGTTCTCCGGGATGCCTATGAGCGCTCGCTCCATCCTCAGCAGAGATACGCTGATGCCAAAGCGGTTGAAGCCGGCTGGGACAACATCACCCATAAAGGCGCTCCAATTGTCGCGGATGCCGGTTATGCAACCGGCGTTCTCGATGCCCTGAATCTGAACTTCCTCGAACTGCGAAGCCACGCGGATTACAATTTCATTACGCCGAAGTGGGTAAGCAAGGAAGTTTTGGGACAGCCGGACACCATGACGGCCAATACCCGTTGGGTGGGCAATCTGTATTGTAAGAGCCGCCGGATGCACGTCAGACACACCAATTTGACCGAACTGGTCTAAAATTAACAGGGGGCGGGCAACCGTCCCCTTAACCCTTTAACTGTCCCGGCGTAGTTTGAGGCCGGGAGAAAGGACAAACATCATGAGTGAAAGAATTTTAACAGTAGGCGGAAGAAGGGCGTCGCGTCCCATATCCGATTTTTTGATGGTCAATGATTATCAGGGACCAAAAGCGGGTCAATATTATGTTGATCTGAATGTCGCGGCGACGGGAAGCGGCTCGCCTGATCATCCCTTTGCTACCCTTGCAGAGGCAATCACGGCCAGCAACGCCAGCATCGGGCTTGCGGCTAATCGCTGGTGGGCGCGTCGGAATCAGATTTTTGTCTGCGGCGACGGCATCACGGAGAGCTTAACCGTACTGCCGGAGAAGTGCGATATCATCGGCTGCGGTTCGGACCTTGTGCCTTTTCCGCGAATCATTGGCGCACATACGATTGCGGTGGCGAAAGTCGGCTGCCGTTTTATCAACATGGGATTCCAGGCGACCGGAACGGGCGACCTTTTTGTTATCCCCGCAGGATGTCATGGATTCCAGATGCTCGGCGGCATGATACAGGCTTCAGTGGCCGGCAACACCAAAGCCCTGGAGATCACTGACTCCGCCCTGGTCGTAATTCAGGGAGTGGAGATCCACCAGAACCCGGGCGCGTATGCAACCGGCATTTTTGCAGTCGGGATTGCCATTGAAGGAACTGCCTCAAACCACCAAACCCTGATTGATAAGTGCTTCATTGAAGCCACTGAAGGGATTGACGTTGTGGCAAGTGCGCCCGCGTATGGAAGCCGGATCACTAACAACATCATTAAAGCGACGGTTTTGACAATCGATGAAAATTCGGACGTGGTAATCGTGTCCGGAAATGAACTGTTCACGGCGGCCAACGGTAACACCAACTGCGAAGGCGCCATTGACGCCAATCCGTTACTGGCCTCCAACAACAGGATCACAAGCGCGAATACGGCGAACTGCCCGTACCCGTGTCCGGATTATTGATATTACGCAGTAAACCGTCAATAACCTGAGTATTACGTAACAAAAATAAACTTTTAAGGAGATTTTCAATGAAAACTTTAATCTTTTCAGCAGCAATCGCAGACGCGGGCAATGCTTTTTACATTCCCGTACCGTGCAGAGGCAATGTTAAATCTGTGCGCGTGGCCTGTGACGTGAATATGGTTGCTACCGGCACGGTTATTCTCAGCCGGGGAGCGACCGCCGTAAATACAATTACCGTGCCCACGGGCGATAAGGCGGCAGGCACCGTTCTTGATGGTGTTCCTGATACCACAAATAAAGCCCTGATATTCGATCCAAATGATGATACCGCAGCCAACAAGGTAATTAAGGTTACTGCGGATGCCACTATTCTTGCCTCTGCTGGCAATATGGTGTTCACGATTGAATATGACGATTCGGCTTATGTCGCGCTGGCTTCTCTGGAAGCGTAAATTTTAAACCTTAGCTAGAAGCTCCCTCTTTCGGGAGGGGGCTTTTGTGAAGGGGTTAAGGAAATGTGAATCACGCAGTGATTCCAAAACGAACTATCCCAGGAGCGCAAGCGACGTGTGGATGGTAAGGTCAATTTGAGAACCGGGAGGCCAGACATGGTAGAAGTGAACGCAACGGTGACAAAAAAAATAGAATCAATCACAGTTAAAACAACGACGGAGATTGCCTGGACGAACTCCGACGGGTCGGAAGCGAAATCCACCACGCCAGCCGATGTCGTTTTGACACCGGACAATTTAACCGCTGAGACATTAGCCGAAATCGAAGGGAAAGTATTTTAATGCCTGTAACGATTGACAAATTTGAATATGCAGATGATTCTGAGATACGCCAAGCTTGGATATCCAATTTCGGTGTAGATACTGCAACTGGAGGAACGGCGACAGCTAGCCTTGAGACAAAACCAGCAGCTGATGCGTTTGACGATAATGCTGCAACATTCTGGCAGAAGAACGGAGGGGCTACTGGTTGGATTAAGTATGATTTTGGCGAGGGGAATAGTGTCGCTCTTGATGGATATTCATTCTTCCGTAATATTAATCCAGGTTATTCTGTAAAGAATTTTACCCTTGAGGGTTCAAATGACAATATCAATTGGACAGTTTTAGATACACAGACCAATTATTATCCAGTGTTAGGAGTGACTCGTTATTTTTGGTTTGCTCGATCATCTGCATATAGATATTATAGAATAAATATTACTGCTGTCAATAACGTAAATACTTTAATCTACGAGATGGAATTATTGCAGATGCTTTTATCCATAGCGAGAGAAACTACTATTATTAAAGAAGGTAGTTCTTCGGCGAAAATCGTTGCTCCACAAACAACATCATTAAATAAGGCGCTAACCAGAACTGTTACCCCGACAATCAATCTGACAGACCAAGACAATCTTAAAATATGGGTAAGAGCTTCACGAACAGGAACGAATTTCAAGCTTGGCCTTCATGATTCTGGCGGAACGACAACGGAAAGCAATATAGCAATCTCATCAGCCGATACATGGGAAGAAAAGACGATTGACATAAGTGCCGTTACAAACGCCAATAAGGATGCGATTGATTCGTTGATATTAACAATAACCAATGCGGATGCTGAGAACACAATTTATCTTGATGCTTGGTATGGGTATTCGGAAGATGAGGGAACCGGCGGCGGCGGCGGTTGTTTGGTCGGTTCAAGTGCTTTGGTCGGTGGGCATATTTTAGTTGGTCACGGAAGTTTAATTAATTAAGAGGTCATTATGCAATATTTAGGCGATTATCCTGAAGATTACGCAACACTGAATTTTAAGTTTTCCACTCACAAGGCAGACGGAACGCCGATTACCTTAGCGGGATCACCTGCCGTAAAAGTGTATAAGGCTAATGCCACTGATTCCGAAACGACCACTGGCGTTACGCTTACTGTAGGTTTTGATTCAGTGACAGGACTTCATAACGTCCTTATAGATTTAAGCGCAGACGCTTTCTATGCAGTCGGGAATGATTATTCAGTCGTTATAACAGCGGGAACGGTGGACTCCATAAGTGTTGTGGGTACTGTTCTGGCGCATTTTTCGATTGAGAACAGAAATATCAAAGCTGACCTTGTTTCAATCCTCGGAACGGCCTTAACCGAAACAGCGGGTTATCTGGCGGCGGCGTTTAAGAAATTCTTTAACATTGAAACACCTGTTGGAACGATCAATAAAATTCCCGCTACCCTTGCGGCGGCGGATGTGTCGGGTAATGTGCCGGTGGACGTTTCGGCAATTCAGACCGGCCTGGCAACGGCAACAAATGTGTCGGACGCTAAAGATGAAATTATTGCGGCAATTGATGAAATACCTGGAGGTTCTGCTCCGACAGTTGAACAGATAAGAGCGGAAATGGATACTAATTCAATCAAACTGGCGGCCATTCTTGAAGATACCGGAACAACTCTTCCCGCGCTGATAAACGCCGATTCCGGCGCGGGAGCGATATCCTATCCTTACACGCTGACCGATGCGGACGATCATAATCCAATAGACGGCGCTCTGGTATGGGTGACAACCGACGCAGCAGGCGCGAATAGGGTTGCGTCCGGGTACACAAACAGCATGGGAATTGTAACCTTTATGCTCGATGCCGGAACTCATTATTTCTGGCGCAAACGGGCGGGATATAATTTCGTTAATCCCGATATTGAAATAGTGGAGGCTTAATATGTCTGGAACAGGGACAGGAACTAAAGTCATTGTGACCGTTGATGGGGCGGCGCCTTTATCAACGCTTCTTTCTGAAATCAGAAGCGTTATTCAGGATGATTATTACGATGAAACAAAGATGATCGACAAAATTAATGCGTGTGTAAACTCGATTGCGGGCGGATTCCTGATGCCGGACCGAAGCATTTCCCCTCCGCTCCCTGATTTAATCGCCTATAATACGGTCACGACGTCTTTAACCTTGCCGTATGTATCTCTTCCGTCTGATTATCAGCGCAATGTCTTTAATGTTTGCGACAGTCAGGGCTTGCAGATCGCGCCTCCGGAAGGCGGGGATTATTCCGCCTATAATCTCTTCGTGAAGCAAAGCTTTGATATGCGGCTTACAGAATCAGGATCGGTTTATCGTGTCGCTGTCAAGGGGGGCAGGCTCTATTATCAGGGCATTCCTGCGGCAGCCGAGACGATAGGCATTCATTATTACCGGAAGCCGACCAATATGGTCAATGATACCGACACGCCCGACGGGATTCCCGCTCATTTACAGCTGCGTTTGATCAAGCACAAGGTTTGCGCGGATATTTTCGGTGAACAAATCGAGGACGGCCAGGACAATTCCGGAATATCAGTTAAATACCATGCCGGCAAATTCGCTGAGGCCATGCTGGAAATGGTGAATTTCATTGGAGTTGACGAAGGACCGGAGATTTACGGTTCTGATAATTATTAAGAGGGGCGAATGGCTGAGATTAATACACAGGGTTTTTCCGGCGCGAATAATGTTGCGAACAGGGTATTTTCCAAAGAGGGAATCCTTGAGCCGCGTGTTATTCTAAACGCCGATGTGACCGCAGACGGGGCGCTTATTCAGCGCAAGGGAAAGAGTTTGTTTCTTGCTCTGCCGGGCGCTCATAGTCTTTGGAGTGGCGATCAGTGTATGCTTGTGGCCGCCAACGGGACGCTTTATCGCATTGTTCAGGGCGCAGCCGTGAGTATTGGAGCTATATCCGGGCCGAAATGCCCGCTTTCCTATGTTGACGCGGAAGATAAGGTTTATATCTCAAATCCGTACTGGCAGGGAGTTTATAATCCATCCACTTCTACCCTCTCGTCTTGGGGCGTGGCCGTACCTCCCGGTCCTATGCTCCTATCGGGTAACGGGAATCTCCCTGCCGGTACTTACCATGTCTGCATGACGAATGTTTCCGGCGGTGAATTGTCCGGCAACGGGCCTATTGTTCCTATAACGCTGACTTCCGAAGGTGGAATTCAGGTTCAAAACCGGCCGTCCGGCGCTCTGGTATGGGTGACGGACTCCGATGAAGGCATATTTTATCTGGTTGGAGAAACAAATAACATCGTCGATATCCCTACGGTCGAACCCTTACCGACGTTTTTATGCTCTCCGCCGCCCTATATGGAAAACCTCTGTTATGCGTTTGGAAGAATTTGGGGAGCCGTCGGATCTGATGTTTATTATTCCATGCCGTTTAAACCGGGACTCTTTAAATTAACCTCAAATGTTTATCATTATGAGGACACGATAACCATGATCGCCAAAGTTTCCACGGGATTATTTATCGGCATGAAGAACAGAACGCGGTTCTTGGCCGGGACAATCCCTGAGCAAATGGCGCAGAGGGACGCCGGAGCGGGATCGATTAAGGGAACGCTGGCCTACTGCAATAATATGCCGGAGCTGGGCTGGACACTGGGAACGCCGGAAAAGGATTTTGTGGATGTTCCGGTGTGGTTGACGACCGAAGGCGTGGTTGTCGGAGCGCCAAACGGGAACTTTTTCAATATCACAAAAAACAAAATCAAAACGGGAATTCCTGATCAGGGCGCCTCATTATATCGGAACCTTGAAGGCGTGATTCAATATCTGACCAGTTTCAAGCGGGGAGCAACGGGCAGCGGCGCGGGCTTCTCGGATAACGATACCATGACGGCTTTCCGGAATGGCCGGATCAGCCTGCATGAGCAAAGCAACGAAGGCATGGGCAGCCGATTCGGGTTTGCCGATGTCGCAACGTGCAAAGTTTACAGGGGTGGCGTGGAAATCTAAAATCATAAAGGTACTTTAACGCCGTATTGAACGGAACTTAAAGCCTTGTAATTGCTGATTTATTCAGTAGTTGCAGGGCTTTTTTATTTTAAACAAAAGGAGACGAAAAATGAAAAACGAATTTTTAAGTCATTTACGGGACAATCCGCTGGTGCGTTACGCAGTGAGACACTTGAAGGAATCGAACCTTCAACTTCATGGCCATGTTTACACTGATCATTTCCGGAACGGGTCATTGATTGACCACTGTGATCAGGGCGGGAACACCTTCACCACCGCAGGCATGGCATATCTGCTGAATGTCATTTTCGGCACCACGTCCAAAGCGGGATCGGCAATCTTTTATGTCGGCATTTTCAAGAACAACGTCACGCCCGGCCTTACCGATACGCCTGCCGTATGTCTCGGAGCCGCCGGCACTTACGGCGAATGCCAGGATGCCGATTATGATTCACCGGCCACCAACAAACCGGCTTACACAATCGCGGCTACCGAAACGGCAAGCTGCACCAATGCTGCCGCCGCCGCCTCTTTCACGATGAATGCCAGTATCACGGTTTACGGCGCGTTCCTTTCCACTGTTGCCGCGAAGACGGGAACAACCGGAACATTGATGGCCGCGAAGAAATTCACGACCGCCCGCGCAGTGGTGGCCGACGATGTTCTGGCAGTGACTTACGTAATTACGGCGACCACGAGCTAGGATTTGAAATGCCGAAACATGACTTTGTAAATATCGGGGATGTTCTGGATTATGAATTTCTCCAAGGAGAGATAAAAACGATAGACGAGACTACCGATACTTGTACGGTATTGGTGGGATCGACTATCTTCTCTGCCATTATCTTCTATCATTGCGAACCTGATTCCGAATTACGGTCTAATGGCGCGATGCAGGACGGCGCCACGGGTTTTGTTGTTGGTGATCAGGTCTTTGTAATGAAGAAAAAGGTTCTCAATCCGCAGATTACAGAAGTCAAAGTTGTCGGTCACGTCAACGGATGCCGTCATTGTGTTTCTGATGGAAGCGGGTACTTTGTTTTCTTTCAGGATGGCGACAATCTGAAAATATCAAGCTGTGATTTTTCAGATACTTCCGTAACGGTTAACGCAACAAAAAACGCGGATGCCCTGAAAGTTTCAAATTGGATATCCGGCTACCCGATTTTGAACCCCGTTACATGGAATATTAAAAAATTCCGTCACAACGTCATGCGAAACGGTGTCCGTGCAGAAAGCGATCTGTATTACATTCACACGAGCCTTTATTATTGGCCAGATCCTTATTCCGGATGGACAAACTTCGTTGCGGCCAATCCCGCGCATCCTCTTGTGACGAACAATCTGAATTCCGAAATAACGTATTCCGCTCAGTTAATGACCGATCTTCAGACTGTCAATTATAATGTCAACCATGGGCATTCTTATGTTTCCGATCCGCTGGGAAGCGACAACTGGAAGATATTGACGGCAGGCCAAAGCGGAGACTGTGAGGATTTTGCCTTAACCAAGGCGCAGGCGCTTCTTGCCCTGGGGTATCCGGCCTCGGCTTTGCACATCGAATGCAGCGAAATAGCCGATCCGGAAGAGGCCACCCGGACCGGCCATGCGTGGCTGGTGGTGCAGACATCCACTGGGGATTATGCCCTTGATCTGAACAGTGATACAGTCGCGCTGAACTCCGCGCTTTCATTCGGCGGAAAAGAGTTTATCTGCAGGAGAAGGCAGATAGGCAGTAATTGGGCGTTTATTTCGTCGTTTTCGCCGACATCCGGCTGCGAGAATGCTCCGTTGGGGTATAATTTCAATTATATCTTTGATCCTCTCCTGAACATTCTATACCCGCTGCCGCAAGACTCATATCTTAGACCGTTTGCTTATCCCTGCCAGATCATCAACGATCCGGAAAAGTCTTACCATGAATGGGACGATAATCCGGCGGCGCCATCAATCAACTTCTCTGCGGACAATAATTACATTTATTTTGCCACTAACGGAACGCTCTATACGTACAGACTGGACGAAAATGTTCTTACTGAGGTTTCACATGAAACGTACACGGGGAACGGCTTTGTTCAGAGAGATGGAACTCTATTAGACAGCAATCCCGCCGCGCCTCCGTATGATAACGATGCCGGAATAACAGAAATCCCTTACTGGTGGTGGTGGTGTGTCAATGCCGAAGTTATTTCGCCTGATGGATACTACGATTATCAATATCAATATTACAACCGGTTCATTTGGCCAACGCCACCTATTCAGGAGTGATCATGGAAAGAAAGTCTTACGTATATGGGTATAGCTGGCTGGATCACTACATCCATACCTATACGTTCAGTTCTGCCGTAGTGAATTATTCTTATTCAAGCAAGGTCGGCGGAGTTCATGAATATTTCCATGCGCTCGGAGAGGACTTTTTGAAATTTCCGTCGGAAACACCTGATGAATATTTCGCAAACGATGGCCGCATCCCTTATTTCTGGAACCACGTCGAACAGGGAAACACCCGCATTCAGGGCATTGGAATGTTGAGAGCAAATTCAGATCAGGGCGACAACATCAAAAGGATTCAGCGCAACGGCGTTGAATACAAATCAAAAATTTTAACCGGTGTGGGCATTGCTGATGAAGCCAATCTTTTGGGGATTGTTTACCTGCCTATGACCGACCGACTAAACACATAAAGGAGAATAACCATGAAATCGATACTTCCGTTATCAACAAAATTTGGAGCGAACTTAATAACCAACCCGGCGATCAAATCAATCCTTCCGGTATGTTCGTGGTGGGAATTTGAGCATTACCGTAAAGGAAAGCTGATTGACGCCTGGGAACAGAAAAATGTCAACACGACAGAAGGATTGAACCACGTCCTGAATGTAGCCTTCCACGGCGAGACACCTATCACTGCTTGGTACATGGGATTGTTTGAGGACAATTACACGCCGCTTGTGACTAATACCTACGCCGTTCCGGGATTTACGGAAAGCGAAGCCTATGATGAAGCGACACGCCCGGCCTATGTTGAAGCTGAGGCAACCGCCAAAGTGATAACCAACAGCGCAAGCAAGGCCACGTTTACGATCAGTAGCACCAAGACGATTTACGGCGCGTTTCTTTGCGGCGGCGGGACCGACGGGAATACCAAAGGCGACGCGGCAGGCGGTGGCACACTGTTCGCTGCCAGTAAATTTGCGACGGCCAAAGAAGTGGTTGACGATGATGTTTTAATGGTGGTCTGTTCAATAACCTTCGCCGATGCGTAAGAGGCTGGAATGTCTGAATTCACTAAAGTTGGAACATTTATAACATTTGGGGGAACTTGGAATATTGCCGGTATAGGCAAGTCCTATGTAACCTCCTTTAGTACATTTACGCAGGATGTTTCCTTGTGGATGGATGCTGGAATCTATTCCGGAGGGATTAAAGGTGAAGCGAAATTCTGGTTTCCCGGAAATGGCGTTGAATCCTATCTCGTTAGTTCAGCAACCATTTCATTTGAAGGAAAGACGCTATCATTAAGAGTCAACGACAAAACTGCTTTTTACGTTCCGAAAGAAGGAAGGTGGAGTGATTGGGTTAGTATAAGAGATTGGGCATTGGGACACATCGGAGAGTATATTACCGTGACATTCTTTTTTTCGATTGCCAATATAAGCGCGAAGTTGCCCACGGCTCCCTCCGCCCCGACAATACCTGTCGGAGTGTCGGCGTATGAGGCAATCACTGATGGAAGCGAATTGGGCGTTCCTATTCAAGTAGCAGATAGAGGCCGGTTACTATTTGATGTCCAATTTGAAGGCACTTTTGCTGATTCTATCAATGGAATTCTTCCCGTTATAATTGGTGACGTTTCAATAGATGAAAGCACTCAAATGTTTGGGAATGGTTGTTGTAAAATTGAAGCAACAAGTGTAGTTGGGAATCAACCCGTCAATATAACAGGCGTCACTTTAAGTAATCCAATAGGTACGAATGTGGGTGGGTTTACATTGCATTATCAACCAAGCACTCATACTTTATATATCGGAAGTGAAGAATATCCTACGCATGAAGTTGTTGTTTCCGGAGATACAGAATATACTATAGACATAGAGTTTGGCGGTGAAATGTTTCACGTAACCGTCACAGTGGTTTACAGTGAACTTCCATTAACATACCAGTGGGATAATATAAACTTCTATCAGAGTAGCATTGCTTACACACCTACAACAGATTTAAAAAATCAAATGAAGGAAGCGGGATTTACTCTTTCATTGCTTTTTATAAACGCTGAGTATCCGACTCGTACTCATTATGCTGCTGTGTTTGAGAAAGCAGTAGGTGGGTATAATCAGTATCTATTTATAGGGGGGCTACTTCAGAGCGTGCCTACGTTCGTCGGTGACGAGAACATTGATTCAGCTATTGCTGACATGGTATTTGGGAATTTTTCTTCGGCGTTTGCTCTTTGGATAGATAATTATCAAATATTAAGAGGAGCACTTTGGATAGAAAATTTCACGCCGCCGCTAAGTCCCTTCGGTGAAAATAGAAGTCTTGCCGAAGTCACGGCGGGAAGCACGATCACCATTGATCCTGTTCCTGAACCGGGCGACACGCTTACCCTGAAAGGAAGCGCCAGCGGAGAAGATGTTGTCTTTACGTTTGTAGAGGGCTATCCGCTCAATGACAATGAAATTCAGATCGGGGCACCCGGCAACGAAACAGCCGGAACAGCGGCCAATATCGCTACGGCAATCAATAATATTGCGGGCGCGGAGTTTGTCGCTACGGCAGAAGACAATGTAGTTACGATAACAGCTTATACTCAAACTGAATTTTCTATGGAAACTGACAGCGACGGCTTGCTGCTGGGAGAAGTGACTGAAATCGTTCCTGGATTTAACGATGAAGAAATAACCGCGACAACGGTATTTACAGTTGCCGAAGGCGGGAAAGCCGTCCAGGAAGCGGCGACTGCAACCACTGACATGGATGGATTGATCGACGGACTGACGGAAAGTATATCCGCCAGCACGGAGTTTGACGTGCCGATGGACGGGATCGAGGAAGTCATAGAGGTAAGTACCGTTTTTGACGGATTGATCGATTACATGGGAGAATCCGATGATTAGCGAAAATGCTTCTGTAAGTACCGTATTTGATGCGATTTATGCTAAGGCGATTGATGATAGCCTTGAAATGGTTGAAAATATTTCTCCCCGCGCCATCGGTTATCCGGCAAACAATGACTCATTGGTTATTGTGGATGCGCCCGCTCCCGCGCTTTCGTTTACCGTAACGGACATTCTCTTTATTTGGGACGCTCTTCAACACGGCTGGAAAGTGACCGCCGAGGATTCCATTGATTTTGAGGACTCATTGTCAGAGGTCTTGGGATTGATGATCTCCGACTGGATTACGCTGGTAGATTCGCAAGCGAATAACTGGAATGGCGTTGATACGATCAATGACCGGATTATGCTCTACGATATTGCCGACAAATATATGACCATAGCCGACACGATCGAAGACGGCCTTGAGGTTGTTGACACAAATTCATGGGTATTGATGGTTACGGTTCTGGAATATCTTTGGTTTAACTCTTTGGCCGCCGGAATGAAAACCATGGCATCGTCGGTTAATGAGACCATCGATCTTGGCGATTCCCCGGACGCTGCACTGGCGTTTATCATCGAGGAAACGCTTTCTGCCGTTGATGCAATGTCTGTTATTGCGACCTTTATCGGCAACGTACAGGACGCTTTGGGAATTGCGGACGCGGCCAGTTATCTTAAAATGCTTGGCGCGACAGCGGAAGATTCCCTTGTTTTTGTGGATGCAGTAAGCAATCAGGGAACGCTTTACTCCGCGATTTACGACACTTTGAGAATGAATGTTTCCGTCGAGATCGGCGGGGAGATTTACGAATGCTACGTTTTGAACACGCCAAAATTCATGCCATCGATGTATTCAGGGTATGACTTCAATTCGTATTGCGTCTTCGAGAATAGAGCTTTCGGCGCCAACGATGAAGGCATTTACGAACTGGACGGCGACACGGACGCCGGGGAAGAGATCCATACCGGCGCGATTCTGAACCAGACGGACTTCGGATCACGAAACCAGAAGAGACTTAGAAGGGCGTATCTTGGAATTTCCGGCAATTCTCCGGTGATGGTCGTCGAAACGGAAGAGGGGGAAAGGCAAGTTTACAATATCGACGCTCAGGGCAAAACGGTTATTTCCAGAGAGCTTAAATCTAAATCATGGAAGTTGAGCATAGCGGACTTTGACGAACTCGACACGATTAAACTGATTCCGGTTATTTTGAGCAAGTAATTCAGGCAGACAGGCCAGTAGATAGAAAGGAGAAAGAAAGATGATTATTAAATTTCAGGAAAAAAACAGGTGGGTAATTTTTGGAGAGATTGACCATGTTGAATATGAAACAGGCGGAGCGTGTGGAAATACAGGTATTGAATCCGATGTTATTTGCTATGCGCCACCCAATACTCCAGCAGTAACAAAAGAGGTATCCATGTTATTTTTTACAAAAAACATGACAGCACCGACGCGAATCAACGCTCATTCACCAATTTATTTGATGAATGACAACGGCAAAACAATAGAAATAATTTAACCGGTACTGTCTGCCTGGAGTTTATTATGGCACATAATTTGAGAGAGCGGGCCCAATGGCGCAAAGAAAAGGCTCCGATTATCCGAAAGTATATCGGAGAGCACGGGAAATTAATGTCAGAAATCGCCGGCAGAGGGTTTTTAAATCTTCCCGGCTATGCCTATGACCTGGAGAATGAAATCGAACTGATGGCGAAAATGGGCCTGTCCGAGGTCAATTTCAAGATACTGTCTGAAACCATTGAAAGGGAACTCAAACAGCAGGGGCTTGATTATGATTTATCTTATCGCTCGGCGCGGATGGCCTGGGAGATCGAAAAACAGGCTTTGATGGCCGCATGGGACGCCGAGCTTGCCGGAATTAAACAGGGCATGGCTTCGGAAGAGGAAACTTTAACGCGTCTAGCTCAAGAGGTCGCGGCTCGCCAGATATTTATAGTCGAAGCCAAGGCAGCTATTGACCTTGAAATGGAAGGTTATCGCTTAACGCTGGAAGGATTGGACGGGCAGACCGCACCTTATGATGTGCAACTGGCTAACGCCAAAGTCTTGACGGCGCAAAAGAAGCTCGAAGTCATTCCCGTTTTACAGCAAATTATCACAAAGGAGCAGGAGCTACTTATTCGTGAAGGCGCAAAGGCGGCGGAATATGCTATTTTAATGGGAATCGAACAAAGTATAGCCGCTAAACAAGCCGATGTTATTCCTATTTTACAGCAAATTATCACAAAGGAGCAGGAGCTACTTATTCGTGAAGGCGCAAAGGCGGCGGAATATGCTATTTTAATGGGAATCGAACAAAATATAGCTGATAAACAGGGCGAAGTCATTCCCATTTTACAAGAGATCATTACAAAAGAAGGAGAATTGATCACTGCTGAACAGGCAAAGACAGTGGAATATGCCGCCCTGATGGATGCCAGAAGGGAAACTGCGCTTAAAAAACAACTGCTTCTTCCCGGATATCAGGAGCTTGCGAGCCTGCATCATGCGTATGCCTCTTTAATCCCCGGCCAGATCGCCATTGAAACACAGATAGCCCAAGAAAAAATCGCACAGGCTCAGGCGGTAAACACCAAAGCAGAGAATCAATTAGAGGAATTGAACGCGGATATTGACGCGGCGAATGCACGAATCAGGGCGTCGGAAGCGGAAAGGGATGTTAGGGATGCCCGCTTTGATACAGAGCAAAATCTTATAGGAGACGATATCAGACAGGAAAATCTCTATCAGAACTTATCAGATGCCTTTATTGCCGCGCTCATAGCCGGAAACCAATCAACGCAGGGAGTTATTGTTTCCAACAAGCGGACCGACAACACGGCAAGGAATGAGATTAAAGAGGGCAGTACACAAACTATTACGCAGGCCAGCATGGACGCCGATGCCGGCATTACCGTCGCGGAAGTGACAAGGATTGAGCAGGTAGCCGATATTAACGCTGCGGCGAATATAACCGCCTCTTTGAAACATTTAATAGGATAACACTATGCCAAAATACGCCAGAGCGACAGCCAGAGAAGCGAAAATATGGAAGCCCTTCGGTTATTCGTTTCCTTTCACCAATGGACAGATTGCCGACAGAATTACCATTATGGGCCTGTATGCCTGTTCCTATCTGAACAACCACAAGTATTTGCAGGAAGTTGAATCGGAAGACCTGGCCTATCTGTTAAATGATTATAATTCCAAGATGGCGGAACTGACAACACAACAGCAGATTGTTGTCGCTGATATCGTCGGCAAGCGGTATCTGGCCTCAGTCGATAAGCTGATTCACGATCAGCAGATGATCACAAAACATCAGGGCATTGATTATGATAACGCCCTGATGGATGCCAAGATTGCGGCGCTGGCGGCAGATCGGGCGGCGTTGACTACAATGGCAGAAAAGATTGCGACGGAAACACAAAAAACACAGGCCAGAATAGCAGAATTACAGGCGTACATTCAGATTGAAGGTGCTAATCTCAGTCACGTTGAGATTGAAATTGCACAAAAAGAAATCGACTCGGGCAAGGTGGACATAGCTATCGCCAATGCCGAGAATGACATTCTCAGGATTCAGACCA
>DJVN01000195.1:25363-60587 GCA_002441205.1 Syntrophaceae bacterium UBA6255
GGATGTCGAAATTGCACAAAAAGAACTGGAATCGGCGAAACTGGACATTGAAAAACTTCAAGTGGCCAACGAGATATTAAGAATACAGGTCGAAACCGTCGAGGCGGCCATGCAGCTGATTGATATTGATGTTCGGATTGCTTCAACCAAAGTGGATATTGCTCAGACGCAACGCAACATTGCCAAGATGGGATTACTCGCAGACGATCTATTAATTGAACAGGCGAAAACAACGATTGAACAGGCAGGCATACCCATATCAGAAGCGCGCATCTTACTGGCTCAGGCCAAGTATGACGACGCCACGGCGGAAGAAACCTATATGAGAGAGCTTTTAACCAAAGAAGCAGAAAACTACACGAACCGATTGAATCTAAAAGAGGCTCAATTTACTTCCAAGGCGCAGAGCTTAGAGCATAGGCAACAGCTTCAAGATGCCGAAAACCTGCTGAAAGTGGATCTGTCCAACCTGAATCTATTGTTGACCGCCGATGATGCGGCAAGTCAGACCGCAGTTGATAATATCAAGGTTGGTGAAATATCACAGAAGGTAAGTCTCGCGTGGTCTAAGGTTTATGCAGCGATTGCGGCGGCTGAGAAGTCGGCGGCGGCTGAAATCACAACATCCCTGACGCATACCGTACAGAAGGTATAAAAATGGATGTAAAAAATATCATACAATCAATGAAAGGATTATCGTCCGGTTCGGCGGTGTTGGCAAAGGTCGTCGAAAGGGCAACGGATATATTACTGACAATGGAGCCTGGTGATCTTGTGGGGCAGGATAAAGCAACCGCCGCGCCTATTGCCACGGATTTATGGTATTTATGGTATCATCAAAATTTGATGCAAAAATATTATGCGGATGTTGAAGGAGAAGACTTTAAACATAAAGATTACAGGGAATACATCGAAGAAAATCTGAGCTTTTTAGAGCCGCTTACCGGATTGAAGCCGCTTAAGGCGTTGATTGATCTTGAAAAACATTTGGATGTTGAAATCGGGTTTGGCAGTATCATCCCCAATCAGTATGCGAACAACGGAATTTACTGGATCAACACAGCATTCTTTGAGTTAAAGGTTAAAGATACAGCATTGAATTATCCTTCCGTGGGATCGGACGGATTTAAAACATCCCCGAATGATTATGTCGGGTATATCGCCGTTCCCATCGGCCAGCTTGGAACGATGGAAACCATATCTCTTCTTCAGGAAACAAATCTTTCCGGTTATCGGGTGGATGAATTCTACCAGAAACTTCCGGCCGTACTCGAAGATAAGGATAAGCCGACCGTCCAGCAATCTCCCGAGATGTTTCCCGATATGAAAACAGATTCAGGTCAGCAGTTGGCCGGGAAGAATTATTGTTACGGAAAGCAGATTATTGCCTCCGGATATTACAAAGAAGACCGCGACGTTGAGTTATGGGCGGAAAATATTAAGGATTACGGGGAGGATATTAAGCCGAAGAAATGGCTGCGCTATTGGATTCACA
Source organism: Syntrophaceae bacterium UBA6255 (assembly GCA_002441205.1). Taxonomy (GTDB): domain Bacteria; phylum Desulfobacterota; class Syntrophia; order Syntrophales; family Smithellaceae; genus Smithella. The sequence continues at coordinate 26,859 of DJVN01000195.1, forward strand.
AAGACAGCACTATGCCCGTGCCCGGTGAGTTTATCGGATTATTGACAAGGCCGGTGGCCGCTCCGCCTCATGTGTGGTGGTTCCAGGAATCAGCGCCATTTCTTTATGCCGGTAACTGGATGGAAACCGGAAACCTAACTTCCGGCGTTGTCATGGAGAGAACTCTTGAAGAAGACCGGCTGGACGGCGGGACCGGAGATTTATACCTGGTGAAAATTCAGGGATGCGAATTGATGATAGAAGCAACTGATTTTTGCCGGTATTCAGTAGGCGATAGGGTGGCAGTTCTGAAAACGGGCAGTCTCGCGCCGGCGGAGAAGGCGTATTCATCCAATGACCAGAAATATTTGAAAGAAAGTGATACAAAAACCTTAGTTATAAACACGGATCGTGTTATTGTTCCATTGAACTTTTACAAGTAAAGGAGTGACTATCATGGCACGTATAAACCTTCAATCACTGATAGATGAAGTCCTGAATATGGCCAAGGAGAATCAGGCGATCAGGAAGAAAAAAAGCGAACCCTCTCAAAGCTGGGATGATACTGAGGCAGGGCAATCTTATTGGAAAGATATCCGGGCGCGGAATACTGCCACGGAGCTACAAAAACTTGATAATCAGGGCAGAGACAGCGGAAATACTGCGAGAAATGAATCAGTTGGAGGTTTAGCCAGGCAAGGCTTAGGGGCGCGTCAAATCGATGCACCAAAAACAGACATCGACAGCGCGATAGGGAAGATGATTGAATCAAATGCCTTTACTGATAAAGACGGGAAGTTCGACCAGAACTTATTTATGGAGACACGTAGAAAACTGATAGAGCAAAGCACACCTGCCGCGCCAGTAATTGCTCCGACACCAGAAGATAAAGCCGCCGCGGTCTATGGCGGGATGAATAATAGAGACTTTAAGAAGGCCGTAAATGATTCTAATTCGCAACTTCCAACCGGAGGGTTTGGATATATCGAGGGGGCTGGGCCGAACAGTAAGGTGCGGTTTACCAGAGTTCTTGGCGATTCTGTTTCTTTTGGAAATAATATTCGACAGCAACCAAAGGCAACAGAACCAGTAAAGACAGAAATGCCTCCGCCAGCAAAAAACATTCGGGGGCTACCACCGGAAGTTGCACAGGCACAAAGGGGATATGAAGCTAAGTATTCACTTTGGGATCGTGTTGTAAACGCAATAGGGAATCAAGGGAGTGCTGAAACTGGTATTGCGCCAGAACAGCCATTTCCTGAACAACCAACCGTTCTTCATAATCGCAATAGAAACAATGAGCTATTCAAGCGCAAGAAAAAACAGGGAGAAGAAGATATTGACGCCTATTCAGCGTGGAGCAAAAAGAACAGATTTTAAGGGGTGTTTAAATGGCCTTCGATATTCTTTCGTATAGGGATAAGTATAAAGATTATTACAAGGGGAAATCCCTTGATGAAGTCGCCCAAGATGTTTATAGTGGAGGGGGCTTTGATAAGAGCGACGATTACGACACCTGGAAGAAAAATACCGGCATTGATTCTGTATTAGAAGAAGACCGCAGGCGGCGCAATCCCACGTTCACGGACAAGTTAGCCAACGCCGTCGGATTATCGGAATCAGCCCGGGAGCATATTGATAAAGACCGTGGTTTTCTTGGTGATGTTGCGTCCCGTGGCGCCCGCGGTGTTGTTCAGGCCGCAAAGCAAGTCGGCGGCGCTATGCGCATGATGGACTTTGACGCAACCAGCGACGAGGGGCTTGTTGGATCTATCGGTAAAAAATTAACCGATTTTGCTGCCGGTGCGGAGAAATACGATTTACTTAAACCTGATCTCGGAGAAGTTACCGGGAAAGAGGGCTTTGTTAAGCGCGGTTTTATGGGTGCAATAGAAAGCACTCCGGCCTCTCTATTGCCGTTTGCGGCAGGCGTAGCAGGCGGGTTTCTTACCGGTGGTCCGGTGGGCGCATTTATCGCCGGCGGCGCAACATTATTCGGTACATTCGGCCTTGGTGAATACCAGAACACTTTTGATGAAACGGTCAAGCAGTTACGGGAGCAAGGCGTTCCCGAAGACCAAATAGGGGATATGGCTCACAAACATTCGCTTACAACAGCCGTTGCCGAGGCGGGTGGCGAAGTGGTGGGCGATCTCGCGGCGTTGACTTTCTTCGGTGCATTGGGCAAAAAAGCCGCGTCACAGGCCGTGAGCAAGACGATTAAAGAGCTTGTCAGTAGCGGCGGCATTAAAGAATTTATGAAAGCCGTGGCAAAGCAGGCACCCTTTGAGGCCGGTTCTGAAATGGGCACAGCCTATATCCAGACGGAAAGCGCCCGCAAATACGGCCTGACCGATATGAGCACGGGAGAGGCGGTTGCTGAATCCATTCTTCCGGCCGTCTTTATGTCGCTGATGTTCGGCGGAAGCATTCGCGGGATGCAGGCGGTTGAAGCGCATAACCTTTATAAAAAACTCAATTCTCAAAATCCAATGGAGCGATCAGAGGCCGCAGTTTCAATCGCTCAGAGAATGGATGATCAGGAATCACAGAAAACATGGCTGGACACAGCCGATAAATATATTGAAGCCGGGCAGGAAATTCCACTGAGCCAGCCGATAGTTGACTTTGCCACGCAAAAAACCGCCCAGGACGCCATGTCAAAGGAAGAGCAGGCGAAGGAAACTTTCCGCTCCGGGATCGTCAATGCGGTGGACAAAGGGATATCCGCCGGCGAATACGAGGGCAAACCTTTCACGCCTGATCATGCGCTTGAATTAATAAAGCGCGGGCAGGATGAAGGCGTCTTTACTCCCGCCGATCTGGACACATTCAAGGACAAATACCCGCAGTTAAAAGACGGCCTGAACGTCTTAATAGCTGAAAACATTACGAAAAAAGTTGATGAAGTTGTAACAAATACTGTAACAAAACCCGCGACAAATACTGCCACGGAAAAAGATGTTCCTATCAATGAACCGGAAATCCCGGCAGTCTTCAAGTCTATGCCGATTGAGGAATTAAAGAAGTTCGCCGATGATGGGAATAAATTCGCCAAAATGGAACTAGGCACCAGAACTCAAGAGACGCCCGACATCAAATCCCTTGAGGATAAAATCGCAAAGACAGAGGCGTTTCTTTCCAAAAACGAGAAGAGCAAAGATACAAAGCGGTATAAACAGTATGCCGAAAAACTTGAAACGGACAAAGCGAAGCTGGCGGAATTAACCAATCCGGCCAAAAAAGAACTCCCCGCACCGGAAGCCAAACAAGACAGGGGAACGCTTTACGATAAAGAAGTAGAACTTAATAAAGATAATACGACTGACCGATATAAAACACCGGTGACCACCCAAGAAGATTTGGATAACGCTAAACAATGGGGGGCATCGCTTGACAAGGACACAATAATCGTTTCTGCTTCTGGTCCAAGATTTAAGGTCATGCAATCAAAATCAGGAAGAAAATCTTTACAAGAAATTGATGAAGATGGCACCGAAGTTGGCAGTGGATACTTTATGGAAAAGGGGGACGGTCTTAATTGGCTGGCCACTTCTAAAATAGAACAACTCCCCGCGCCTCTCTCACAAACCGATGCCGCGACAGTAGGCACAAAGGAAGTGAAGGCCGGGGAGTCTTCTAAACAGAAATATTATACCGATAACGGAAGTGTTGGAAGTTTCAATGCCAACGATAAAACCGTATTAAAGGATATTGCCGATAAGGGGCTTCAATCTTTTGATACCTTTGAAGAAGCCGATGCCGCAAGAAAAGAATGGATAAAAACAGAACAGGTTAAAAAAACAGAAACGAAGAAAGCGGAGGACGCCGCAGATTATTCCGCATGGCAGAAATCAGAACAGACAAAGAAAGACAATGATATTATACTGCAAGAATTTTCTGATTTACAGGGGAAACATTTTCCCGATAATGGAGCCGGACGAAATGAAATGTCTCAGGCGTTCAGCCAATTCAGAAAAGAAAATTCAACGACTGGTAACGATTGGTGGGATAAACCACTAGAAGAAAAACAGGCCGGATTAAAAGAGTTTGAGAAACAGTTTGCACCTACCCAAGCAGAGGGGAAGCAACCGTTAATTGAGAAAGCCCGTAAGTATAAGACTGCGGAGGAGTTTGTAAAGGCGCAGAATAACCGTTATCAAAAAATATCGGGTAATGAAGTTGACGGAAGAATTGCAGAAAGCAAAGAAGATATTATTGCCGATGCTTCAGAAACGATTGGAGCGGAAAGGCTTACTCCCGAAGTCCTCGACGCCAACGCCGAAGAAGTAGATGACTTTTTCAATGACTTTTCAACCGTCGAACTCACCGAAGAAGAATTAGCTTTTGCCTCAAGAGACGAAGAAGCCCCCCGCACCGAAACCACCGCCGCCGGAAAGCAAGTAACCATCCCCGGAGCCAGCGAATCCGAAACCTTTTCCTTAACAGCAAAAGAGCCTGTCAATGCCCTTGCCAAAGGCGCGAAACTTACCCCGCAGAACTTACAGCCTAAAGAGAAGAATGCGGATATGTTTGGGGAGAAAGAGGCGGAAGAAAAAGAACCGGCCCGATTAGCCGCAATCGGTAAAATTACCGGGAGCCGTGTAGATCGCGCCGAAGCAAAAGGATATGAATTTGCTTATGGCCCGTCCGACAAAGAAACAAAGGACGCAATGGTTGGAATGTTCGCCGGTAATTACGCAGAAAGATTAATCGACGCCGGAATTACGATTGTAAAAACTCAAAAAGAAACCGCCGTGGACCTTTCCGCGAAGTCAGACTATGGCTCAAAAAATACAATCTTTACGGAAGATAAAGCGGCCAAAGCCCGCGCAATCCTAAAAGAGAAACTTAAAGGCACCCAATTAAGCGTCGGCATTGATCCTGAAATATTAACTGCCGGAATTGACCTTGCGGGATATCATATTGAAGCCGGGGCGCGTAAATTCACAGATTATGCCAAGGCCATGATTGACGATATAGGCGATACGATTAAGCCTTATTTAAAATCACTATATCTCGCAGTCCGCAATTATCCCGGTGTTGAGAAAAACGGCATGAATACCGAAGCAGAGATTGATGTGATTGACATAGATTCTGCTGTAACAGGGCAGAAATCGGAGGCAAGCCCCTACGGAACGGTAGCCGATAAAGTTGCGGAGAAGCTCAGTAAGAAAGAGAAATTTACCCGTAACGAATTATTCTTTATGTGCAAGGACGCTTTCGGCGGCACACTGGCAGAAGGGAAGTTCTCAGCCAAAGACGCTTACGACGCCATGGAAATGGGGATTAATAAGAGGATCGAAGAGTTAGGCGTAAATCCGCGGGTCCCGCATGGATATTTCGTGAAAAAACAAATTGACAAACTGAACGACCTTTTTGATCTTATTCCAACTCAGACCACGCGCACGGAAGAAATGGACGAGTTTCAGCAGTTTAGTACGCCGCCCGCGTTGGCTTATGTTGCTAATTGGGTGGCGAACCTTAAAGAGAAAGATGTTTATCTTGAACCCTCAGCCGGGACCGGCAACCTTGTTACATTCGCCAGAATCGCTGGAGTGAAAGAAACGATTGTCAATGAACTTGCGCCGCGCCGCGCCGCAATTCTTAAGGAATTGGGATTTGATAAAGTCTATTCTGAGAACGCCGAGCAGATCAATAATATTCTCCCGGAAGAAATCAGGCCGACCGTCGTAGTGATGAATCCGCCTTTCTCTTCCACGGCCGGACGGATGAAGGGCAAAACTGATTCAACCAATATTACCAAGCACATTGAACAATGCCTATTAAGATTACAGCCTGGTGGCCGTCTTGTGGCGATTACGGGCGAGGGCATGACGGAGAATAAAGCATCGTTATATCCGTGGTGGAAGAAGATCGAAAAACAATACAATATCCGTGCCAATATAGGCATTGACGGTCAGGCTTTTGCTAAAATGGGTACGTCTTTTGGCAATCAAATAATCGTCATTGACAAGCCTAAATCCCTTGCTATTCCCAAGGAAAATGATTATAATATAATCAAGGGCAAGGTCAATAAGATTGAGGATTTAATCAACCTTTTAGAAGGAGTCCGAAATGAAAGAATTAATCCCGCAGAACAGCGAGAAGCTCAATCAGGAGAGCAAGAAGGCGCTGTTATCCCTCAAAAAGAAACCGGACGAGACGGGGCTGTATTGCCTGCAACTGGCGGAGTGGTCACTAAAGAACAGCCTGGACGATCCGGACGGGCGGCTGACAACGACGCTGGAAGAAATGAAGGGCTGGAACCCGGCGGACGTAATGAACTATCTGGAAAGAGAGCCGGAAACAAACGAGCCGAAGGACGCAGTGGACTGGAATCTGGTCAACAACGATCCGAGGGAACTGGCCGATCAAATACTGCTGGCGATACACGACAATCTGACAATAACGCTCCCGTCTTATCCGAAGAAGAAGTTAGTGGCTTAACCGTTGAACAGCGAGCCGACGTTGAGAAAAACGACGAGCTAACCGACGCCGTTTATAATACATACACCCCTGCAAAATTAACTATCTCTAATTCAAAAGAACATCCCGGAAAATTGGTTGAGTCCGCGGCCATGGCTTCTATTGAGCCGATTGACCCCAATTATTCCCCACGCCTGCCAGAGAAAGCGATTAAATCAGGCGCAATCAGCATTGCACAGCTTGAAGCGGTTGTTTATGCCGGACAAGCGCACAGTGAGATTTTACCGAACGGAGAACGTAAAGGCTATTTCATTGGCGACGGAACCGGTGTAGGGAAGGGACGTGAGATTGCCGCTATCCTTTGGGACAACTGGAACCAGGGCAGGAGAAAGGCCGTCTGGTTAAGCCAGAATTCCCCTTTAATGAAAGACGCTCAGAGAGATATCGCCGGAGTAGGATGGGACAAAGGTCTTGTCTTTGATATCCAGAAAACAAAACTAAAAGAAAGTATAAAGCATAAAGAGGGCATCGGTTTTGTTGGATATGGGACACTAAGAACAAAAAAAGTCGTTTCCGGGAAAGAAATCAGCAGGCTTAATCAATTTACTGATTGGCTCGGCAAAGACTTTGACGGCGTTATCGTATTTGATGAAAGTCACAACATGGGAAACGCTCTTCCAATGCGCGGCAGGCGGGGAACCTCTAAGCCCTCCGCCACTGCTTTGGCCGGAATAGAATTGCAGAAACAACTCCCGAAAGCCCGTGTTGTCTATGTTTCAGCGACAGGCGCAACGGAAGTTATGAACCTTGCTTATGCTGAACGCCTTGGACTTTGGGGCGACAAGACGCCTTTTCCTAATGCAACAAGTTTTGTGACCTCTATTTCTTCCGGCGGCATTACCGCTATGGAAATGGTGGCCATGAACATGAAAGCCAACGGCGTATATCTGGCCAGATCATTGGCTTATGATGATGTGAAATACGAAAGGCTTCAACACGACCTTACTCCAGAACAACGGAAAATTTACGATGAACTTGCTGGCGCATGGGAAATAGCCCAGCGTGATATTGATGCTGCCATGACAGCGACCGGCATAACAGACGAAGAAAGAACTCTTAACGGGGAAGCAAAGTCTCATGTTATGTCGGCATTTTGGGGCACGAATCAACGCTTCTGGAACCAGATCATTACCTCGATGCAGATGCCGACGGTTATCAAAGCGATAGAAAAAGATATAGCAGATGGCCATGCTCCCTTGATTCAGCTTATCAATACCAATGAAGCCGCGCAGAAACGGGCTATCAGCGGAATGGAAGAGGACGACACTCTTGAAAATCTCGATATAACCCCGAAGGAAATGCTGATTGAATACGTGAATAATTCTTTCCCTGTTCACCAATTCGAGAAATATCTTGACGAAGAAGGGCATGAGAAATCGCGTATTGTCATTGACTCCAAAGGCAATCCGGTTCTTAACGCTGAGGCCGTCCAGATAAGAGAAGACCTTTTAACAAAACTTGCGTCTATACGGGTGCCGGACGGCCCGCTTGAAATTGTGCTAGATCATTTTGGAATTGAAAACGCGGCGGAAGTCACCGGACGCAGCCGAAGAGTTGTTTATAAAGATACAAAAGACGGACGGAAAAGAGTTGTCGAGGCATGGGGCAAAAACAAAGGTATGGCCGACGCCGATGCCTTTATGAACGATAAAAAGAAATTGCTTGTCTTCTCTCAGGCAGGTGGCACAGGCAGAAGTTATCACGCAGACAATACCGCCAAGAACAAACGATTAAGAAGGCATTATCTTATTCAGCCGGGATGGAGGGCGGACGTTGCAGTCCAAGGACTCGGACGTTCTCACCGGACAAATCAGGCGCAGGCCCCCGAATGGGTGCTTGTTACTACTGATCTTGAAGGACAAAAAAGATTTATCTCTTCTATTGCCAGAAGGTTGAGTCAGTTAGGAGCATTGACCAAGGGTTCACGCGAGACAGGCAATCAGGGTTTATTTAACTCACGGGATAACCTCGAAAGTCAGGAGGCAAAAGACGCTTTCCACCAGTTATTAAAAGACATCTATCATAATGATGTTGACGGTATGACCATGGGCGAATTTATGGACATGACCGGATTAAATAATATCATTGACAAAGAAACCGGAGCACTTAATGTAACGAACCTGCCGGAAATCAATCAATTTCTTAACCGCATATTGAACATGAAGATTGACGTTCAAAATAAGATGTTCAGCGAATTTGCGAAGCGATTAAATATTAAAGTGGCCCAGGCTATGGAGAACGGCTCACTTGATGTTGGCGTTGAAACGATCCGCGCCAAGAGAACGGAAAAACTGAATGAGCAGGTTGTCTATGAAGATCCAAAGACAAAGGCGAAAGCTACTTATCTTGAAGTGGAATTGACGCATGATGCCAAGCTTCTACCGTATGAAAATACCCATGCTTATAATCAATATGGCTATGTGCAGAATATTAGAAGCGGGAGAATTTGGGCACTGGCTTATCAGAAGAGCAAAACGGATTCAGAAAGCGGCGACGTTACCCCTCATTATTCAGCAGTAGGGGCGAATTATAATTATCAGGACATCTCGGATAAAGATGTAAATAATCCGGAAAAATACAAAAAGATTCCGAAGGAAGAGGCGAAAGCGCTTTGGGATGCTGATTATAACAAAATGCCGAAGGAAGTAAGCGAGCGTGTCCACATGGTTACGGGATCAATTCTTCCTATATGGGACAGGCTGCCGCAAGGCGAGGGAACCAACAAAATTTACCGCCTTCAAGTGGACGGAAAGAATATTATAGGCCGCGTTATCCAGAATAAATATCTTGACGCCACGCTGAAAAAACTGAACGCACAGCGCAAGCAGGCCAATTATAAACCCCAGGATATCTTTAATAATGTTCTTCATCATGGGTATGCTTATGAATTATCAAACGGATGGGAAATAAAACGCCGCAAGGTTGCCGATGATTACCGGATTGAACTCGAAGGGCCTGATTATGTTCACACCGACGAACTGAAAAAATACGGTATTTTTACCGAGAGGATATCTTACACCACAAGATATTTCATTCCCGCGGATGAAAAAGGCGTCAATGCGATCAAGGAAATTATATCCAGCCGTCAGGTTGTTGAGGAAATAGCATCCGGCAAAAAGAAAGGTCAAGTCACCACAAAAGACGTTGAGTTTATGCACGACAAAGGAGAGTACGCTATAGGTCAAAAAGGCTCCTTCCAACTTCCCACCCTTGCCGAAGTGCAGGACGTTTTCAAAGGGCAGAAGGTAACGCAATTAAAGAACGGCGCTTATTATATCGAAACTAAGGCCGGAGCGAATGTTATTGTTTCCGCCGTGGATGAAATCACGCCTTCCAAGATATCCCTGAGCGTCGGGTACAGCAAAGGCCATTTAACCGAAACAGAGGCGATTGCCGGCAGATACCAGAAGGGAATGATTGACCTTGTAAAAGGACAGGCGGACAAGTGGACGCTTGCCCATGAATCAGTTCACTTCATGGAAGACATCGGAGTGATTAACGATAACGAAGCTAAACTCCTGAAACGTCACATTCAGAACCTTACACAAGAAGGCAAATGGGAAACTCTGAATAAAGACGATATCGGCGGAGCGGAAGATCGGGCGGAGTTTTTGGCGCAGAATTTACAGAAAGAACCGAAAGGATTGCTTGGCCGGATCATCAACAAGATTCAGGAATTCATTGATAAGCTGGTAAATGTATTCGGTAGAACCGTCCGGGGTATTACCAGAGACATTAAGACCGGGGATATTTACGGGAAAGAAACCAACGAACAGAGGGAAGCGCGGCTTGATTTGGAAGGCGGCTTGAAAAACGAATCTAAATCTGCTAATAAATATTCCGTGACTAAAGATAAGGGGACGGGCGATAACATACCTGCTAAAGAAAACCCCACGCCCGAAGCAGGATTAATAGATAAGGAATATATTTCCTCAATAAAAAATAACGATGCAAAATCCACGCAAAGAATTGTTGAAGAAGCGGCAAGAAAGTCTGGCTTAATAGGACCATTCTTCCACGGATCAAGGAATATTTCCGGGGGTAAATATTCAGCAGCACACGATCCCCGCCAATTTGATAATTTTATTTTATCTGAAGCCAACACACAGTCGCAGGGTTTGTACTTAACTCCAAACGAAGTAATAGCAAAAAACTATGTTGGAGAAAAAGGAGAATTACGTAAATTTTTTGTTAAGGCAGAAAATCCATTCAACGGCGATATTTACGATTTTTATAAACCAATCGCTGACAACGCACTGAGCCGGTTCAATAAAAAAACAAAGAGCAATTATGCGTCATGGAAGGAAGTATTTGACAACGGAGATTATTTTGAAATAGAGGAATTGATAAAAAGAAAAATAGGTGATTTTGATTATGACGGCGCGAAATCAACAACGGAAGCACGAGCTATTCTTTTTGTTTACGGAGACAAGGGAGCTGTCTCTCCAGGATTTAGAACATACGACTTAACAGAATACGGTGGATATGACGCGCAAAATGATTTATCGTCTATTGTAGATGATAAACAGTTTATAGTATTCAAACCTTCCCAACTAATCGAAGGCGATGATATATTATATGATGAGAAAGGTGATATTATCCCCTTAAGTAAAAGATTCCAACTCCCTAACCCGTCACGCTCCCCTATGGGTGGGGGGCAGTCTGTAAAACAGACAAAGGATCAGTATTCTATCCGCAAACAGACCGATCCGCCCGTATCCAAAGACCCGAAGGTTATTAACTCTTACATAAAAGACGAGACGGACGCCATTGTTCAGACCATAATGAACAAGCTCCATCCAAAGAGCATGACGTGGCTTGAAACGATACTAAAATCCCCGGAATGGTTTGACCATCCGCAGATTCAGAACATTGTCCGGCTGTTCATGCGCGACCGCAATGAGCTTTACCACGAAACATTTAATGACCTTAATCTGGCCGGGGATTCCACCGTCACGGAAGAGGCGAAAGTGCTCCGCAATAAAGGTTTGTCGCTTAAAGAAAGACTTTCCGGCAAGGTATCTCCGGAATATAAAGTCTTAACGGATATGATCGACGATGGAGATACAAACTGGACGCGCAACAAGAAAATTCCTCTTAATCAACAGTTAAAGAGTTTTGAAGATGTATGGCGCAAGAAGGGCGCGACCGATGAAATTATCAGCGTATGGAGATCGTTCCGTCAATCCTACGATAAAGCGCTTGATTTAATGACCAAACAGTTACGGGATATGATTGCGGAGCTTACGGAAGAGGCCAGAAGCAAGGGCGAAGTTCCTGATATATCGGAATTAAAACAAACCCTCCAAGGCGCTCTTGCCGACATGGAAGAATGGAGAGGTTTTTACGCTCCCCGCCAGCGTGAGCGTGGAAATTGGGCGGTTCAGGCGTATAAAGAACACGGTCCTTTATCCCAAAACAGGGAATGGCACCGGGCGCATAAGGCCTCAGAACTCGAAGCCCGGAGAGAAGCGAAGAGGCTTGAGCGTGAAGGCTGGAAGATACATAGAGTTGGAGAGGTTGAAAAACTTCCCGAAGATATTTATCAGAATGTGAAGACCGTTGGGACGGCTAAACTTATCGATGCCGCCCTGGATAAATACGTGACGAAGAACAAGCTCGGCGAGGATAGCGCGGCGAAGCTCAACGAAGAAGTTCTGCGGGAAGTTGCCAACATGATTAAATCACGCGGATTCCGGGGAACGATGCTTCACCGTGGACGCGGCAATGTGGTTCGTGGCTTTGTCGAAGATCCGATTGAACGGCATATCATGTATATCAACAGCGTGGCCGGAGGCATTTCAAAGGCCAAAGTCGCAAGGCTGGCCTTTAATGAACTGCTGGGCGAAAAGGTAATGGGACAACAGATCGGCGGGATTGATCCGGTTAAAGACCCGCGAGCCTATGCCGTGGCGCAGGATTACATTCAGGAGCAGTTAAGAAACGCCGATGCCGCCGACAGAATCATAGGGCTGGCAAAGAGTATCACGACGTTTAAATTCTTGGGCTTTAACCTGAGATCGCTCACCGTCAACACAACAGCTATGGTGACAACAGCGCCGACGGCAATCCACCAGTACGCTATGGGCGGACAAGGTTCAATGATCGCGGTATTTCGGGAAATAGCCAAGGCGGGGAAAGACTACGCCGGGATGATGGTGGGACGGAAACTGACCAATGCCGACGAGCAGGCATTTATTGAAGAGCAACATCGTAAAGGATGGGATGATGCTCAATATACACGGGAGGCTTTGGGTGAAATATCGAAGATGCACAATAAAGCATGGTCATATGCCATGGACGCCTCAATGTGGGCATTCGGTAAATCAGAACAATGGAACCGAGGGGCTACAATGCTGGCCGCTTACCGGCTTGCCCGGAAGCAGGGATTGAGCCATGACGAAGCCGCGGAAAAGGCAAAGACATCTTCCGACAAGGCGCATGGCGTTTACGGGAAGTCAACCATGCCGATGTGGGCGCAAGGCACTAATCCGGCGGCAAAAGTCGGCCAGATGATGTACGTTTATTCCAAGTTCTCCCATAACTACCTGCAAATGCTGTACGACGTGGGCTTTAAGCAGCACAATATCAAAGGGCTTATGTTCGCCTTCCTTTCGCCTTTAGTGCTTGCTGGCGGGGCAGCGTTCCCGTTTAAAGATACTATTTTCGGCATTGCCGGTTTTATTCTCGGACTTCTCGGCTTTGATGAAGATCCCGAAAAGTGGGTATGGGACCAGATCAGAGAACATCTTGGCGGCGACGCGGAGAAGATAGGCCGCCACGGGCTGACCGGCGCAATGGGAATTGATATTTCCGGATCGTTATCCATAGGTGTCGGCGTACCGAAGAACATGATTGACCTTTCCGGCGCCATCGGCGGAGCGGCCGCGGATATCCGGGAAGCCGGGGAAAACCTCATGTCCGGGCAGTATGGCAGGGCGGCTGAACACTTATTGCCGACAGGCATTGCAAACCCGCTCAGGGCTAAACGTGAAACAGAACAGGGCGTCACGACACGCAACAAACGGCGAGTATGGGACGAGCAGGGCAAGGCTTATGTTCCCGGAAGCGGGGCTACCACGGCTAGAGTGCTTGGTTTCCGGTCAACCGAACAGGCGGTATTATCGGAAAGAACATGGGAAGGCCACCGGCAGCAAGGGAAGTTTGCCGATAAGCGCAACGGGATTTATGAGCGTTATCGCGCATGGCTATTGGGCGGACGCGACAGGGAAGAGTACAAGAAAATAGTTAAGGAAGTTCAGGATTTTAACGCATATCTCCGCAAGAATAATGTCAAAGGGGAATCGTTTATCACAACGCAGTCTTTAAAGAATCAGGTACGGCGGATGAACAAGCCTTCCAGAAAAGAACGCAGTATTTTGGAGGATTAAAAAGCTCTTTGTTAAGAGAATAAGTTGGGGTATAATTTAATCCTAAATTGCAGGGACTTAACAGCCGCGAAACGCGGGACTATTAAACCTGATTAGCAGAAATGCTGGTCAGGTTTTTTGTTTAGAAAGGAGAACAATATGCCAGGCACAATCACAGGAACAATCGAAAGGTTTGAAGTTGGCGGCCGGCCGTCGGCTAAAATTATCTTGACTTGCACAGCGGACGCGGACGCTGCAAGCTATCCGGCGACCGTGATCAATACCCTCGAAAATATCGCAAAATATGACATTCGCGGGATGTTTCTCTCGGAAGTAAAAACTATTCCGGGATCTACCGGACCAACCGACGATACGGATTTTACAATCACAGACGAATACGGCGTGGACATCTTGGGTTCCAGGGGAACGAATGCCATTGATAATGCCACAAAGAATCATATTGTGGCCGGCGTCGCAAGCAATTACCAGCCGGCCTTAATCACCGGCAATCTGACGCTGACCATCACGAATAATTCTGTGAAAAGTGCCGTTGTGACAATCGTTCTTAATCTGATTGGGTAAAAGGGATGGACGGGCTGGTGCGCGAACACCACCGGAAAGGTAACCGGTTGCCCGCCCAAAGTTGCAAAACGTAAATACACTAAAAAAGGAGATGGGTCAATGGCATACCATATCAAATTCAGGCACAGGCTTAAAATCTATCAGGCCCTTTTGGGAGTCATAATATTTTTTATGACCGTAATAACTGCCTACGCCATCACAACTGAGCCATCATGGGTTGAACACATAGACCTCGTAACGGTATTAATCAGCAGCTTATTTATTATAATAAGTTGGTTTATCATTCAGACGCTCCGTAAATTTGAAAAAAATCAAGACTTCTTATTTAGCAAATACAACGACATAAACAAGCGCCTGGCGCATCTTGAAGGGGCGCATGAAAGCCGCGTAAAAAACGGCATAAGGTGTGATTGAAATGAACGAGACAAACCGCAAGGCCTTTCTGGACATGATTGCCTTTAGCGAAATCGGCAAAGACTTATTAGCGATATCGGACAATGGTTATAATGTAATTGTTGGCAGCACCCCCAAGAACCCCATACTCTTTCATTCCTACGCCGATCACCCGCGCCAGCTAATTGATCTTGGCCGCGGGCTGAAATCAACAGCCGCGGGGCGGTATCAAATTCTATCACGCTATTACGATGCTTATAAAAGACAGCTAATCCTTCCTGATTTTTCTCCAATTTCGCAAGACAGAATTGCCTTGCAGATGATTAAAGAATGTAAGGCAATAGCGGATATAGACAGTGGCAATATTATTTCGGCTATTAAAAAATGCCGTAGTCGGTGGGCATCGTTGCCTGGCGCCGGGTACGGGCAACATGAAAACAATATGGAATCGTTGCTGGCTTATTATGGCCAGGCAAGAGGAGTAGCGGCATGAAATCAAAATTCGGAAAGTTGGATAAAAAAGATTTTCTGCGAGGGATGGGAATGGCATTCGGAACCGCTCTGCTTGTGTCAGTTGGCTATTCCCTTCAGGGCGGGATCACTTCTTTAACGCTTCCCATGGCTAAAAGCATTGTCTTCTCCGGTCTGTTTTCAGGTGTCGGGGCGGCTATTATTTATATCGGGAAAAATCTATTTACCAATTCGAGTGATAATTTTGGCCGCAAGGAAAGAGGGCGGTATGAAATATAGAATAATTATCGGGTTGCTGATTACCGTACTTTCCCTGGCCTTAATTTCTGCCGGCGTAGGCTGGTGGAAAGCGGAGCACAAGCCCGTTATGTCCAAGGTTGAATATGTCAAGGTTCCTGAAATCAAGGAAGTCGTTAAAATTAAGAGGGTGAACATTCCCGGCCCCAAAGAAATTGTTACGATTGAGAAAGAAAAAATTGTCGAAAAATTGAAGCTCCCGAACTGGTTTGCTCAGGATGCCGACGAACAGGCGATTGCTACCGCCGATCTCCCGGAAACAGAAAGTGGTTATAATGTTGTGGCGACGCTGAATACCAAATCAGGAGAAGGGAATATTATTGCAAAAGAGAAACCTAGAAGCCTTATAGGGTTTCCTAATGGAAAAGAAATCGGAGTCAGGGCGGGGTATAATTCCAAATTAACCCAAGAAATATCTGTTTATGGAAGGTGGAATTTCTTTAGAATAGGGAATGTTCATTTATCAGCCTATGGAGAGGGCAATTCAGAAGGTAATGCTGTTGGCCAACTTGAACTAGGGTATAGGTTCTAAATCGAGGTTGTTATGATTGAATTTTCAATTATATTGATCGTATCTATCGCGGCTCTTCTATCAACGGCGAATTGTTATTTATAATTCGACTCCCCTTTTATTCGGGTCAACGCAGGGTCAACCATATCGCCAGCCCAATACTGGCGCGGGTGTCGGCGGGTTCGACTCCCGCCGCCTCCATAATTATATTATTAAATAAATCAATGACTTGTGAGTTTTTAACCCTCATTTTTACCCCCGTTTTTCAGGGTCAGAGCAGGGTCAAAGGGTATCACGTTGTCAGATCGTTTCGGAAGTGTTTCTTGATAAAGTTCCCGGCTCTGTTCATCGTCCGTGTCGAAGTATCTCAGGAACGCATCGCTTAAATGACCGGTACCAAACTGCTGTATTTGCTCCGGGGAATATTTGCGTCTTAAACCGGTCGTTGAGCTATGTTTCGATCCGCCGTAAAGGTCAACGCCTTCAACTCCGAGATTAACGCAGGCTCTTATCCACCATTTATAGAGATACTTCTCGCCAAAGGGTTCATTCTCTTTCACGCCCTTAATTCCTTTAACGTGCCGGAAGAAAGGAATCTGTTTATTGGAAACTCCTATGAATTTTAATATCTCAACATCCTCATTGATAAGTGGAACCTGTTTCCATTTATCCTCTTTCGGATTAGGAAAAATGAAGTGGCGCGTCCAGAGGTTGATATTGCACTCCTGAAGAGATAGCATTTCTCCAGGGCGAACCTTGATGTAGGTGCACACCCATTTTATACCGAGGTAAATTTTTGGATTAACATGATAGGTTAATCTTTTTACTTCTTCCAAGATTTCAAATTGAACATCTTTGGAAACTCGTTTGCGTGGCTTCAAAGTGTATTTTATTTTTGGAAGTTCAGGCTGAGGAATCGCTTCTTTAGCAAAGGAAATTTTATTGCGGGACCATACCCACGCAAAGAAGTCATTCAGGAACGACCGGTAATTGTCTTTTGTCTTGTTGCCGGCCCATGTTATTCTGTTAATCGAATCAGCGATCCGGCCTTCATCAATAGCGATTGCCTTGATGTTGTCGTTTTTAAAATATGAACAGAAATATTTTTTATATCCGGTATAATTTTTCTCCGTGCCGCCTTTTATCTTGCGCTCAATCTCTCCGTATCGATTAGTGCTTTCGATGGTCTTGTCTTCCCAATACTTTTCCATGAGATTGGAGAAGCCAAACGGATTGTCTTTTTTGTAGTCTCTTTCGTCGAAGGTCTTTTCATCCGTTTTAAAACGCCAACCGGTGAGAGTTCTTGACGCATCAATGTATGAATCAGTTCGATAACAGAGATCCCCAAACTTGACCTTATGATTATCTGTTGTGATTTCTGGATGGTTAGGACAGGCAAGATTTTTGCCCGTATCTTTGAAATTACTACCGCAAATCGGACATTTATCGTCCGAATAAATTCCCCCCTTCATACATAGACCTCCCCCAAGGCTTTGAGGGATGGTATATTTATTTGCAGCGGCAGTCAACATGATTTATTTAATCTCTCGCTACTGCCCTTTCTTTGGTTTGCATTTGGCCTCCACTTCCGGCGCATATATTTTAATATACGTTACCAAATCATCACTGCTTATCTTTAGTCTTGCAATATTTTTACTTCCGCCCCATGCTTTTGGCCCAGCTATTCTATAACCCGATTTAGGGTTTCCGTTTTCATCGACTGGGGATAAGTAAGCAAGTTTATTTCCTTCTGCATTAATCTCTACCTCTAAAATATGTGTACTCATTTCTCCCACTCCAAGCATTCCTCGCACAGAAGGCGAGGGTTGAGGATGTATTTTATTGGGATGGTGTCGTTCATTTTTTGAGCACACCCATATCGTTGATTGTTGTTTAATTTCCAAGCAAAATTTTGCAACAAACCTTTCTTTTCCAACTCATCCAGCAGCACCTTTGCGTTGGAGCAGAAGGCAGAATTTATATTCTGCCCACAAGAACATATACTCCTCGGCGGCACGCTAATTTCTTCATGCCACAGCAATCCGAGCTTCTCCGCTACGAGCTTGTTGATCTCTGTGTTTGATAATTCGGTCATTTCCGTACCTCCAGCCAGTCTGACAGCAACTGGAAAAAGTTTTGGAGCTGATAGTTAAATAATAACCTATCTTCTGGTAGCCTATTGTAAATAAATATGTGAAAGTTTATACAGTCTCCCTTCTTCTCCATAATCTCAACGGCTTCAAGAATGTCGTTGCCATTAAGTGGATGGACTTCCCATCCCTGTAATCCAGCAGCAACTGTCTTTAGGTAATCTTCATAATCCCACCCCAAATACTCAAAAATCAGTTGCTTGTTCATATCACTCCCTCCTTAGCTATAGCTACTATACAACAGAATCGTTCTGCGTCGTAAAAGAGCCAAGCAAATATCTCCGCTACCCAAACTGTTCTTGATACTTCTTTTTGATAAATTGATTCTGCGTACATATAGATATCATGATGATACCCCTTATCCACCAGCCACGTAAAAACCTTATGCATATCGTCAGGAGTTGTGAAGGTGTGATTTAATGCTAAATTAGAAATTACTTTCCAGCAGCATTTTGTGCAAATACTCCACCCGCTATCTCCGATAGGTTCATAATCATGCCAGCACTCCCCTATCATTTCTGTCAGGAGCTTGCATCGCTCCGGTGTCATTTTGTAGTCGTTCATTTCCCCTCCTTGTAGTCTTTGAGATACGATAACGCTAAGTCATTATTACTCATCTTATCCATTTCGTTCACTCCTTGCAATTAACATTCATACATTTTTGAGTATATTGATGTATTGTCTTTCTTTGACAATTAGGGCAAATAGTTGCAAATTCTCCTGCTTGTTCTTCTGGCGTACATGGATTGTTAAGACGGTCTTGTATTAATCTATGGTATTTATCTGGGTCTCCGCCAGCGTCTTTCCAACATTTTTCACAGCTTGACATTTCGTTCACTCCTTTTCATCCACGGCAGATCGTCATGCGTCCGGCCGTCCAGTTCACGACCGGCTTTGTTACGGCCAACTTTGATAGCATCAAGTGTGTGTTTGTTCGTGCCATTGACATTTTTTATAAACGCATGGGCGTTTTTAAACGTGGCTAGTTCCCAAAATTTTCCTTGATTAGCGGGTAGCCATTCACCCCATTGCTTAAAAAAGAACGGCACCCCAGCCGCCGCGCATTGGTTTCTGACCGACCTTACCCAATCAGGATGCAAGGGCCGCGCTCCGGGACCTGTTTCTCCGCCAAGGATCACGGCGTCAAGGCAATCGCCGCGCGGCCCACTCACTGCCCTATCCAAAGCCGGGAGTGTTGCTGGGAGAAAACTCACAATATCAATCGCCCCCAGCATCGGCTCAATACTCAAAAACTTCTTTCCGGGCACTTGTAAGAATATAGGGATTTTTTCGTCGGCTTCTGCTTGATTGCAGACGGTGAGGCCCCAATAAACATTTTCCAACGGATTAGGAAATTCACGCAAGAATGTTTCTGGCCGTTTTGTGAGGCACAAATATATATTTTGTTTAAATTCCGCCATTGCGTGATAAACTTGCGTTAAAAAAAACGGCGGTATATCTGGATGCCCAAGATCATTCCAGATTGCAAAGACTTTTGGCTTGCGCGTGTTGAAGCGTTTGAGGCGTTCGGGATATACTTCTATCCGCCCGTTAAATTTACCGGTTTTTTCATCTGTTAAAAAAGGCCAACATCTTGTATTGCCATCAGACTTATATGATTTGCCTGTCCGGCTGAATCTATGCGCTATCCCCGCGCTCCAACAATGCTCACACCCCGGTGAACACGGCGTACAGCCATCAACCAGCGTTATCCCTTCTTGCCAATATCTGCCTTTGCTAATATTCATACCTACCTCCACACGCACGGGAACGGCTGCGCTTTTGCTGATACCCGGCGCCCTGTTCCCCTGAAAAAAGTTAATGGATAATTCGTCCGGACATGAGCAAGGCAGTTTTCCAGTTCCTTGATAGTCATGTCCTGTCTTTTTTTACGCATGACCAGCAGAACTTCATAGTTAAGTGTCTGCGGTTTAAATCTGTTTTGAGCAGCATATCTTTTTATGTGATCGTCTATCCGCTCGCGCAACTCCGCCTCTTGCTCCGAGGCCGTTTTTTCCGCTACGGGAATTCCCGTAGCGAGAAGCATTTCACGTTTGCCGGTGAGGGCAGAGGACAGCGGGGTTATTCCGCCGGGGGCCGGTTCCAGCCGGAAACCGCCGCCATCCTCCGCTTTTGCGCCATCGACGTGGCGCGCAGCCTGCCTTTTTTCCATAATTGGCAACTGTTCTGCCTCTATTTTCTTCATGACCTGTTTAAAAAGCGGATCTGCCGGAGCGAATATATGGCCTGTCTGCTCGTCGTAGTGACCTCCACAAGGCGATATCCTATTTGCCCTTGCCGTCATTTGCTCAATCCATGGAACGCTCCTGATGCGGGTTAAACAGATAATATGGCTTATTTCGGGGATATTTAAACCTTCATAGGCCATAGCAACCGTTACGATCACGTCTAGCTTCCCGGCTTTCATTTTGTTGATTACCTTCAATGCCGCCGCCGAATCTTCGGACGTGGCGATATCGCAGCGTGACAATCCAGATAAATTGGCAATATGCCTTTTCGCTTCTGTAATATTGGAAGTGACGACAAGGCACTTGGAGCCGGGATATTTCGCGGCATGGTCCTGCCAGTGGCGAATACCGGTTGACAGTAGATGATCGGCGTACTCAGTCTTTAAAGCCGTGTAGAGGGCTTTGTTGGCGTCCTCTTCGTTCATTTTGTCCATACTGGCGACACTAACTTTGCGCCCGCGCCGGTCTTCCCATTCTGCAGAACCATCGGATAAATGGAAGGCAAGTGGAATTATTGCCTTTTCTGACAGGGCATCCGCCCGAGTATAGCGAATTACCGCCGTATCATGGCTATTCTGCAGGAAGGGCGTGATAGACTTCCCGCGGCCGCGGTAAGGTATAAAAGCTATTTTTGATTGATCCCCGCGCTCAAGGGTGCCTGTCATAAGAACGCGGTATTTTGCCAGAGCGAAAAGCGGCGCAATTTTGTCGTTCCAAAGAGAATCTTCTTGAACGTGATGGAATTCATCCATGATCAGGATATAACGATAATGTTGAAACTGTTCTATCAGCAGACCTTCATCCATGCCGGCGGCGTTGTATGTCGTTGCGAAGCCGTCCAGACCGCGACAAGGATTTTTCTCATTCGTGCTCTGCCGGATCTTCAGCGAATGATTGAACATGGTCCGGAAATAAGGGTTGACGAATTCCCGTTCTGCTTGATCGGTCAAGGATAAGCGCGGGGCAATCCAGATAAGTTTATCGGCAAGTCCGGCTTTTATCAGCCTGCCGGCCTGAATCGGGATTAAGCTCTTCCCGCCTCCGGGCGTCACCTGGTTGTAAATAGTACGTATAGGTGCGCCTTCTATAATATTGTCAATCGTGTCTTCAAATTCGCGCTGGTGTTTTCTCAGCATTATCGTTTCCCGCCTGCAATCTTCTTGAATTTCGGAGCCTCTTTCTGTTCCGGCTCTCTGGCGACCATGATATTGCACCATTCTTTATAGTCTTCATCCGCCCAGGACGGGCAGGAATAGATTTGAAGCATCTGGCCGTCTTTAAGCTCGGGCACTTCTTCGTTTTTGCCGATGATGCGCGGCAGTTCAGTTCCAGAGACGAAAATCAAATCCATGCGGGAGGGACAGCGATTACAGACCTTTTCCAGAACCAGATCGCCTTCCGGCCGCAGATAACAAGGCCTTGCTGTTTCATTGTCGTCAAATAGTCCGGTTTGAAGTTCGTCGCATGAATCGGAAAAGGTATCTTTGACCTGCTCAGTGACAAACTTGATTTCGCTTTGCAGTTTGAAGTTTCCGTTCGCGGCGCCCGGTTTAATTATTAGGCCAAGAGATATTTTCAAGTCTGCTTCACCGCTGTTCAAAAATGCTTCATTGATTTTGGAAATGTAACTCAACATTGCGTTGGTCAGCATTTCCCCGCCCTTGCGTAAAGTCTTTTCTCCGATTTTCATTTATTTCCTCCTTTAAAGGTTTGTTTTTAACCGGGGCGGGGTGCAGCCTCCTACTTCCTGCTCTCCCCGCGCCCTTCTCATTATGCGGGAAATTTGCACATGGGACGCGCCTTATCCGTGACGTAAGCCGGTTTATCCCATGGTGTCCGGCTCAGGAATGACCTTGCAACGTGCTTCTTAACTTCTATGATCACGCTTAAATCTCCCTAAGTGGTTATTTTATTGATCGGTAGCCTACGTTCAACCGGCACCAGTAGCATGATGACTACCCGATAACGGACGGTGTCGAACCGCCATTAGCCACTATCGGCTTACCGAATTCTTAATTCCAATACGGGTTTTTACCCGCCTCAAACATCAACGTATGATCAGCCAGTGAACGGCATTCCGGCTTATGTGAGATAAAGAAACCATCTTCAAAGCCGCCGAATTTCATAAACGACCGGTACATATTTATAAAATTAACCGCGTTTTCGGGATCGAGCGGGCCGTCCATTTCGTCACTAAAAAACGAACCGAAGTTCTTTCCGGATTTCTCTTTACTCAAAAGCGTCATGCCCTGCCGGAGCGCGATTAAATTCCAAATCTTTTGCCCACCGGAAAGGTTATCAAGAAGCACTTCCTCACCATCGCCGTTGATGATGATGATATCCAGGCATTCTTTCCCTTCATCGTTTATGGTCCTGAATTTAACCGTGAAGACGGGACCAAAGGCCTGCATGAGTAAATCATTGGCAAAGGAAGTGATGATTGGAGCACTCCCGTCAATTTCCATGGCCTGCAATCCGTTTTTCCCGCAGGCGTTTCTTAAATAAGTCCAGTCTGAAATGTCCTGCATGAGCTTATTTTTCTCCACGTTTGCGGCTCCAATGTCATACTCTACCTCAGCACGGGCGGACAGATCGGCTTCATACTTCATGATCAGGGCGCGGGTGTCGTTCAGGCTTTTTTCGGTGGTCTGCATCGTATATTCAATGTTATTTATTTTTCCGGAAACTTCGCTGATCTGCATATCAATGTCTTTATCAATCTGTATATCCGCCGCGGCCGCCTGAGCGTCTTTAATGCTGCTTTCCAGATCGGCCTTGCGGTTTTCCCACTTGATTTTAAGCTCTTTGCCCTTTGTGGCGTTCTCTTCCATTTGCTTTGTGACATTATCGTATTGAGTTTGAGCGACGGCCAGAGCGGTCCTTTTGCCGGAGAGGTCCTTGACTTTGGTTAATTCCATTCTGGTAGAAGCCAAGTTCTTGCGATCTTCGGCGTTTGTGTCTTGTCTCCCCTTAAGATTGTCTTTGCTTAACCGCAGGGCGTGTTCATCGGAAGATAATTGCTCTTCTATTTCTGCCGTCTCCATTTCGATTTTTCCGGCGCGGAGTTTCTTCGCCTCAATAAAGCCATCCCGCTCAACTATCCATCCAGGAAGCTCGTCTTTGGCTTTCAGCGCGTCAACAATAAACGGGCACGTTGAGCTTTTGCAGTCCTTATCGCGTAGCTCAAGGGATGATAACTGACTCTCTTTTGTTTTAATCGTATGGTTAGCATGAGAAATAGCGAGTTCAATTTCCCCTATTGAGGGATCACTGGCCAATTCTTTTTTGCGTGATTTCAAGTCCTGAATCCGTAGCTCTATTTTATTAACAGTGTCTTGAATTTCCGCTATTTCGCCCGTTGTAAGATCAATCGTTTTCGTGAGCAATTCGATCTTCCAATATATTTCCGTTTCTTTCTCCGCTGCCGAATTGATTTCATCCGCCTGCTTAAGAAGCTCTTCATTCGCTTTGATCTGTTCCTGGAATGATTTATAGGCGTCCCTAAGCGCATTCAGTTCAGAATCAGCGTCGTTTTGTTCTCTGAATAATTGAGCCTTAATAACCTCTATTTGTTTTTCGATGTTTGCCTTCTGCGCGATTAAAACTTCCTGCTTCGATTTCTTGTCCCGGAGTTGTTCAAGCTCCAGCTGATATTCGACACGCTTCTTTTTCAGAATGTCGTTATTATTCTCATGCAAAGCCAGATTGTCCCGTGCGGTTGTGAGCTTGCCGCCTATTTCATCATATCCGGCCAGCTTGTTATTGAGGGCATAAAGCTGTTTGTCCACCTGGTCAGCTTGTCCGGTGACTGCCGTTATCCGTTCCTTCGCGTCCGCTTCATAAGCGGCCAATTTATCGAGGTTCAGGAATTCAGCGAGTAAAGACTTCAGTTCGCCTGCTGTCATGTCGGATAATTTGGCGGAGTTCTGAGCGCAAAAGACACTTGCAAAGAACATTTTTTCAGATCCGAGCAACGCATTAATGTATTTCGCGTATGCTGTAATTTTTCCGTTGACTTCTGAATTCCCGTTCTTCCAGATAAAGCCTTCTGATTTTCCGCTCTGGCAATCGATCTTTAACAGTGTCCGGTATCTGCTGCCGTTATAGGTAAAGGATAATTCCTTCTCGGCGTCGCGTCGGCAGACGTGGTTAAACAGTGCGCCGGAGCGTGAAGCGAGGGTATTATACGGATGAAGGTTTTCAAGGATGGTCGATTTGCCAAGTCCATTAGCGCCGTCAAAGGCAACAAGTCCGCTGATATTCTCAAAGTCGATTGTGATTTCATCCAGGCCTAGCCCCCTTTTAATGCCGGTAAATCCTTTAAGACGTAATTTTTCTATTTTCATGCTGCCACCTGTTCCTTTTCTTCCCCGAATTCCAGAAGATCGGCTTTGAGTAATACTGATTCCGGTACGGTTTCATCCCTCAGCTCCGCCAGGGCGCTGATTTTGTCCCGGAGGGAATTTACTTTCAGAACTGATTCAGAGCGCACGGTTTGACGTGGTACGCGGATAATGCGGATATCGGCATCAATAGCGCCGCCGGAAAGATAGAACTGTTTGATTTGTTCTTTGTCTATTTTCGCGGCTTCATCCTGCCATACGGTTATGTCGGCGCGGACAAAGGCATCTTTTAAATCTTCATTACTAAATGAATACAGAGCATAGCCGAATTCTTCTATACCTTCTTCTCTCGCGTGATTTTCGGCAACACGGATCAACTTCCTTATCGGCGTTTCGATGAACTTTGATTCAACCAGTTTCTTTCCGTCCAGTTCGTGAATGTAAAAACCTTTGGCCTCTAATTCTCCCCAAGTCAGAGGATAAAGCGAACCGGGATAAAACGCGCGG
Source organism: Syntrophaceae bacterium UBA6255 (assembly GCA_002441205.1). Taxonomy (GTDB): domain Bacteria; phylum Desulfobacterota; class Syntrophia; order Syntrophales; family Smithellaceae; genus Smithella. The sequence continues at coordinate 52,200 of DJVN01000195.1, forward strand.
TCGCCTATCTGTTGAGGTAAATGGATGTGACCGAGGCAGATAAGATCAGGATTGGCCAGCATCATTGCGTCATAGGGAATATCAACATCCTTACCGGTTAATGTCTGACCGGTAGATAGTTTCGATCCCGCGACGTTCCAATGCCCGACGAGTACGTGCGGAGCGTCATATTCAGAGGCTTGCGCGCCAAATCCTGCAAACACAGCGTTCATGGCCTGAGCGATTTCCTGATCGGTGCCCTGGAAGTATTGTTTTGTGAACGTGGGGATCAGTGTAAGAACAACGTCATGCTGTTTGACATAGACCTGTTCCGGCTTTGTCGTGACGTGGATCGGATATTTACCTTTTACGTATTGAAGTATTTCGGGCGCGGCTCCATCATGCGAGGGCGTTCCCTCAATAATGAAAACGGGACCGATATCCGCCAGCGCGGAAACGGCGGATATGATCAGCTTAAACGCCGGAGAATCAATTTTGTTTGTTGCTTCGAGGGAGAATGTATCCCCCGCGATAATAGATAGGTCAACTTTTTCGCTCTGAGCGGCCAAAACCATAAAGCTCAGGCACTTGTCCAACTCTTCAACATCTTTGTCACGCGGATGTATATCCGCGGTGTGAAGTATTCTCATTTTCCGGCCTCCAATGTTTAGTAAGGTACGTTTGTTTTGGGTTGCTCTCCTTTTTCCGGCAGCGTAAGAAGGTGCTTAAACAAGCCGATTCTTTGCTCTGCTGTAAACGCCAGCAGGTTTGCCGCCTGCGTCCGCTTGAGATAATCCATAAGATCGTAGCCCGTCACTTCGGCACGTCCTTTAATAGCAAGGCACTGAGCTTTGTCGTCGGAGTTCTGGAAGTCGATCATGGCTGATTCTTCGGCTGCCGGCTGTGCTTCCGGTTCCGGCTTTCCGGGATCTTCGTCATGGATAGGTGTAACGTCAATCGGCTCGCTCTTCCGCACTTCCTGATCAAGCGCTGCCGGTCCGTAAATGCCCGTCATGGCTTTTATGGATGCAGCCACAAACTGTTTCTTGACTTCCGCATCGTTGAAGTCCGGCCGGAAGACGATCCGCGCCATAACGAAAGGCTGTTCCAGTTCTTTTGTCGTGTAGGTCTGTTTCAAACCGAGAAGCATACGAAGCACGCGGTTCATTGCGCCAGCTTCGCACAATTTCAACTTATTCTTGCGCTTCTGCAAAAGGTCGCGGTTGACGCAATATTCGACGTATTCAACCTTTTCCTTGTCCGTGGCCTGCCGGTTGCCATTGTCCTTTTTGAGCCATTTGGCTTTCTGTTCATAGTTGGTTTTCAACTCTTCTGCGACAACTTCAAAATCAAGGTCATATTCCGCAGAGAAGAAGACGGGTTGCCCGTCCGCTTTTTTGATTCCGCCCACGGCTTTATAGGCGATATAGTTCCTGTCCGAACCGTTATCAATTCTTCTGGATTCCGTAGGCGACCAGATCACGCCAGCGCAAACAGACAGACGCATAAGCGCCTGTTTCGTCGGACGCCATTTTTTGTCCGGTCCGGGCTTTGCGTCGTCGTGTGCGTAAACGTCGCCGTCGTTGGGATCGGATGAAAGTTTAACGGTTTCAATCACGGGCTGATGGTATTCACTCAGTCCCGCAATGGTGGTTGACGGCATGAGCAGGTTACACCCCTGCTTTTTGTACGTCTCCAACTGCATATTAATGTCTTTCTCTGTCATTTTTCCGGCCCTCCTGATTTTTAAATTCCCGCCGCTTAGCTTCGTCCTCGGCTCCGTGCTGCTGTCCGGGCAGTATGGTTCGCGGTCGGGGTTAATTGAACTTCCTTTCTAAGATTTGATATTCCCACACGCCTTTATCTTCGTAGCGTCTTCGTTTATTCTTTATGTGTCCGCCAAATCGCGGCTTTTCCAGATGCCTAAGCTGCGCCGATATACTTGCCTGCGGATAGCCTGTTATCTTTTCGATCTCGTCCAAGGTGCGCCATACTCCATCAATCATAAGATATCTGATTACCGCCGTTTGTGTTTGCAACCGGTCAAAGTCAATCTTTGGGTCAACCGGCCCCTCGTACCGGGCGATTTTAAGCCAGTCTTCAAATGTCCACTGATGTTCATTCATGGCCTGCGCCCTGTTTTTTATATCGCATTGCAATGTCGTGTTTTTCTGCGAATGATTTTATCGCCTCAAAATTTTCCACAATCGCCACCGCCGCTTTCGCACTTATCTTTTGATAGATATTGTCGCCTTTCCACTCCATGACGAACACTTTCAGGAGTGGATATCCTCTTTCGTTTGTCGTTTCGATAACTGTGTCCGGCATCACAGAACCATCCATGCAATCATTTTTTCTATCCATGCCGCTTTGTCGGGATAATATTTAATGAAGGCATCCAGCGCGAAGATAGAAGCGTTAACTAAAAAATACGCCCATACGAAAATGTTCGCCATTTCCCGGATGAACCGCCACCAGTTCATTTTTCTCTTTTCGTCCGGCGTAAAAAATATCGTGCCATTGTGTGAATAACATTTCATCGTGGTATCGCTCCCGTGACGAACATAAGCACGTAGAGCAGTGCGATCACCAAAATAGTCAATGCTGGCCTGCGTTCCAGCCATGCGAAGATTTTCTTTTCGATAAATTCATCAAACATCTTGCCTCCGGCCCCCGCCAGCGCGAGGGCGCAGTTATTTTGTTCAGCACTCTTATAGTTTCCGTGCCGCTGGACACGCTTCTATTTTATAAAGAACAATGTCGCTTCACGACGCCCTACAGTACCGATTGGAAAGCTGCTTATTTCTTTCCTTGCCAAAGATTCTAGGCCGGTCGTCCCATGGTGATCGCGGTTTGTGCAGGTGCGTAGCTTTAAGTTCTTTTTCCTACTGGCCATGCCAAGTAGTGAACGCCTGCGCCCTTGATCGGGAGCTTCGGGGCTTTTAGTTACGGACGCCTCGCGGCGTTTCGTCCTTCTGGACTCGTCAGCGTAACGGTTAAAAGTTTGCTGGCTGATTCCCTGGTCCCCTGCCTGTTCTTTCAACGTCTTCTTCATAATCAGGTTTGTCCTCTTTGGTTATTTCGCCGTACAAAACGCCGCTCATAATTGAATGAGCTTCTTCCAGCATTTTCGCGATACGAGGATTTTTCTCATTTACAAAGGCTTTCCAAAGTGCATCCATGCCGAAGCATCTAAAATCGTTGGACACCATTAATTCTTTTCCGCTTAATGTTTTGTATTTGATTCCCATAACTCACCCCCTGATGTTATTTGTCGTTGTGGTTATTCTACACAATCTTATATTTAATGTCAAGAAAAATATTAAATCTTGTATTTTTTTCTTGCAGGAATGCTAAAAAGGTGTAAAATAGGGGAAAATTAAGGGATATTGAAGGTGTTAGTTATGGAGGATGTTAATGGTAAATCTTCGGGGATTCGACCACTATCTCAGGACGGTCTATCACAACGTACACGCTTTCTAGCTCTATCGGGACGTCCCCATCGAAAACGCCTTTGGGTAATGAGTTAGCTAGAACATAATCCGCCTTCGTACTCGATGGTATCGTATAAAGACAACCCATCATCGCAAGGAATTAAAGTCTTAAGTATTTTCATCTAATCTTATTTAGGATAAGTTTTATCGCAGTCTTCACAACAATATTCATATTCGTTCATACAATGATTAACACAATACGAATCCTGACAACTACTTTGGCAACCGTTAAAAAGAGTTCTACATGAGGACTTACAAGCAGCCGCGTCTCTAAAGGCCGCCCAAACATAACCCGACAACAACACAACCAATACAAAAAAAACTGCATAAATTATCTTTTTCATATTACCTCCATTAATTATTTGTCCAGCGTGTCCAGCCCATAAATAGCGCAGACCCGATGGCAATATACCACGCCAATTGACCGATCATTTGCAATATCGGATAACGAGACCGAGGCAATTCCACAAATAGAGAGAATAAAAAAATGAGGCTAGCAATAACAATTGATAACATTATAAAATCTTTATCAATCGCGTCTTTGAAAATAAACATAAATACTATAATAGCGATAGAGCTGATAATAAATTTATGCTCCATGGCAATGTGATAAACGCCCTCATTGTGTGGTACCTCTGATATTTTTTCTTCCATTGGATTTATTCCTTCCATTTTATAATTTTAGTATCGTAAACAAGATGTAACTCCCGTGGGTTCTTCCGTCTTTCCAGATAAATCACATTTTCTTCTTTTTTCCAATATTTTTTTGGGGAAACTCCGAGGATAAGACGGCATTGGATTTTTTTAACTCATTCATATCTTTTTTTATTTCCTCTCTTTCCTTGTCGCCATCTAACCCAGCCTTGAAAGAATGTATGTTCGCTTCTAAAGATGCGCCCCAATGGGTGCCTGACTCGACAACATCTTTTACTTTTTTACATAACTCCGCTATATGCTTGCCGCACTTAACCTCGCAGGCCTCATTTATTTTTTCTTCACCGGTCAGAAACCAGTCAATAGACTTATTCGCCGTTTTAGAAATTTTTACAAGTTGATCCCACTCTGGGACTTTGCCGATATTATTGCGATTTAGATAATTCATCAGTGTTGAATAGCCGAGTTTTTCTTTCGCCGCAAACTCACGATTGCTTAATTTTGTATCGGCAATTGCTTTTTTAAGCCTATAGGTGAATTCTTTATTTTTTCCTGCCATATAAGACCTTGTATTTTATATTGACAAAAATATTAGATTGTGTATAATAGCCAACATGATTAAAATTACTATTCCCGAACAAATTAAAAACATCCGTCAACGCCTCGGTTTAACGCAGAAGGAATTGGCCGATAAAGTGAATAAAATAAAGCCGATAACACAGTTAAACAGGCAAACAATCGCCGACTATGAGGGTAACCGTCGGCGCATTGTCGCGGAGGATTGGGTGAAAATCCAGTCATTAGATAAAGCGGGCGCAGAAAAGACGTAAAAAGCTCACCCCTCCCCCGAGGAATCTGCGCCTGCTTTTTTATAAGCTTTATTAAACATAAAATCAATAGCCTTTTTGTGAGGTCATCTATGCAAGCAAAACTAGATTTTTCCACGCCCATTTCCATTCCAGAAGAAAAAAGAGACCAGACAATAACATTCCGTACCGGAGAAAGATTCAAAGATGATCTGACTGCTCTTGCCCAAGCCAAAGGTGTTGATGTTTCTGCTCTCATTTTTGAATACGCCATAAAAGGCTACCTCGATGATTACAAAACTCTTCTTCTCTTGCAAGTCCACGGAGACAGGCCATTGCGCGAGATGTTGAAGTGATTATAAATTTTTTTTATTTTTCTGTCACGTACACATTGACAGGCAAATTGTACACGTAAATTGATTTAACGTACACGCTGAAAATCATAATGAAAACATGGAATCCATCAAAAGCAATCATTAAACCGTATCGTAAGGACGGATGGAAATACACATGCGACAACAATTCTTGTTTTTCACCTGGGCAATATATTTTTGAGCAGGGCGACGCTATATGGATAAGTTGCGAACAGTGCTTACCTCCCGGCGTTGAGATTATTAAAAAACTAACATAAAGTTCAGGCGGAGCGCAGCGTATCGACTGCAACGCCTTTGTTATATGTTTTTATAAACGGATTTGCAAATGAGAATTTTGATAGCATGTGAATATAGCGGGACGGTACGAGATGCCTTTATCAGGGGGGGGCATGATGCAATGAGTTGTGATCTGCTTCCAACGGATACATCGGGGCCGCACTACCAGGGCGACGTAAGGGACGTTATAAATGCTTGCTGGGATATGATGATTGCACACCCACCATGCACACACTTGTCTGTTTCCGGCGCGAGGCACTTTGACCTGAAAAAATTGGACGGCAGGCAGCAAAGCGCAATAAGTTTTTTCATGATGATGGCGAAGGCAGACATTCCCCGGATAGCTGTTGAAAACCCTGTGTGTATCATTTCATCAATCTGGCGCAAGCCAGACCAGGTGGTTCAGCCGTGGCAATTCGGACACGGAGAAACGAAAGCAACGTGCTTGTGGTTAAAGGGACTTCCGAAACTTGAACCAACGAACATTGTTGAAGGGCGGGAAAGCAGAATACATAGGATGCCGCCAAGCCCGGAACGATGGAAGGAACGAAGTAAAACATATCAAGGAATAGCGGACGCAATGGCCCAGCAATGGGGTGATTTATTAATATAACGCCGAGTTCAGGCGGAGTGAGCCGCAGGCGAGGGATCGCCTGTAACGATTTGTTAGCGATTTTATTAATATTATAAGGAGGATAGAAAATGGGACGTGAAGTAAGAATGGTTGCTAAAGACTGGCAACACCCAAAAAGAGACAACGGAAGTTATGTGCCGCTTTTAGGCGGTTCGTATTCTGCCGCCGAAAAAGAATTTCTCAAAATAGCGAACGAAAAAGGATTGCAGGAAGCAGTTGACTACATGGGATGCCCGGAAAAAGAAAATTACATGCCGGACTGGGCTGAAAACGAAGCAACATATTACATGATGTATGAAGACACGTCAGAAGGGACACCTATTTCCCCGGCTTTTGAAACACCTGAAGCATTAGCGCGGTGGCTAACCGACAATAATGCTTCTGCGTTTGCGGGACAAACAGCAACATACGAATCATGGTTGCGCGTTGCAAATGGTGGATTTGCTTGTTCTGCTGTTTTACATCATGGAGTCATTGAAAACGGAGTTGATGCTTTATCACGCTAACAATTAATATACCAACTTGGCATTTGCTGGGCATATTGAGTTAGTTATTATAAATTAATTAGTTATATTATATTTGGACTTATTACATGACCGTTTCTGACAAATATCTTGACGACCTTCTCCGTGAGATTGTTTCCATCCGCGCCGACGGCCATTGCGAATTTCCCGGGTGCAATATTACAGATTGCGATCCGCACCACTGGTTTTCCAAAAGAACAAATTTAGCGATTAAATACGATTATTTTTGCGCCATAAATTTGTGCTCGTCTCATCACACAGGGAGTTTATTGTCTGCTCATTTATCGCCGGTGGCATTTCGTCAGGCAATTATAAGGGCTGGTGTCCGCACTGAAGAATGGGCGCAAGAGGTTCATAGACGAGCCTCTCAAATCATCACCGTGGACGAGCAGACATTCCGGCAGGAATGGAAAGAGAAACTGCTGGCCGAACTGAAGCGGCTGGGTGCGCGGGGGTGGCGGAAATGAAAATAATCCGAGTTTTCCCAAGAAAAACAAAAGCGACACCATCACGAAAGCAGAGTTAAGAATGAAAGATGTTATGGCCGCCGGATTTACGCCGATGGCTATGCTTTGGCGTGATGATAACGGAAATAGAAATCCTGATTTTGTCGGCGATAAATTTCAAAAGAAGTGGGCGCGTCCGGCAATTATTCATTCGAGGGCTTAGTTATGACCAAAAACGGAACATTAAGATTAAACAGTATGGCGGAGTATGATGCATTACGGAATCGAAGTAAATTTGCCAGACCACGCCCACGCCCAGAACCGGGCAAAATGAATAAAACAGAAGCGGCCTATGCAAACCTACTCGAATTGAGAAAAAAGGCCGGAGCAATCAAATCGTGGAGATTTGAACCTATGAAATTTCGCCTTGCCGACAAAACGTATTACACACCTGATTTTATGGTCACGTTTACAGATCGGATTGAGTTCCATGAGGTCAAAGGATTTTGGGAAGACGATGCGCGCGTGAAGATAAAAGTTGTTGCTGAAATGTTCCCGGAGTTTTTATTTGTCGCTGTAAAAAAAGATAAAGGCGAATATCAAGTGGAGTTTTTTAATTTATAAAAACGGCGGCTAGACTGGCGCAGTCGAAAAGGCGGAACTTCTCCCGCCCTGCCGCTAAAATAACCAGAGAAAATCATGCACGGGAACATGAGAAGGAGTGCAAAAGATGAAGTGGTACAAACACGTGTCAACAAGTTTAGATGATCCTTTTATTTGTGAGTTAATATATCAATTTGGATCAGACGCATATCTGGTTTTTTTTGGTACATTAGAGATTTATTCCAGGGAGTTTTCACCGGAAATCGGATGGAAATTTGATGGAAATCTGAGATATTTCCGACAGAAATTTCAACTTTCAAATTCAAAAATCAAAAAAATTCTGTCAGCAATTCATAAATGGGAAGTGATAATTGATGATGATAAAATTTCAATATTCATTCCTAAATTCAAAGAGTTAATTGATAATTATACCAGAAACGAAAAGATGAATACTGACAATAAGCTTGCAAGTCCCTTGCAAGAAACTTGCACACCAATAAAGAATAAAGAAATAAGATTAAAGAATAAAGAAAAAGATAATACGCCTGAAGGCGTTTTTGTTTTACCCTCATGGATTCCGGAAGAAACATGGAAAGCA
>DJVN01000148.1 GCA_002441205.1 Syntrophaceae bacterium UBA6255
GCCTATTGTTTATTTTTTTGCATCAATAGTAGGTCATTGAAATATGACATCCCAAGTGAGTGCCCAATAAGCCAACCCAATGCATGTTCCAATAAGAATTCCTTTTTTCTATGTGTCTGCATCAGTATTAATACTATAAGCATACGTTGATCTTCATCACGCCCCCTTATTGCGGACGTGAAAATTTCACTCACTATTCTTTTTACTTTGAAGTCATCGGCACATCCATTCAAAAGTGTGTCAATAAAGCTGCCCATCACACTGGTATTTGCATAAATGTCTGCCGATGGACCCCCTATTACATCGATAAGGCGAGACAATTCGGTGGTTAACGTGAAATCATTCTTACGCGCTTGATGAATCAAACAATTGTTATCCAGAGATATATAGGTATGGCCGCTTAATGCGAGTGTATTGATTGCTTCACAGTATTCGGCTCTAGTCAGGTGGCCCTCATTGCGTGCTGTTATAAGGACAGGTTGCAACCATGTGGCTGGTACTGAGAAAGTTGATACCGACCAAAGTCGATAGCCCATATCTTCAGATAAAAGCAAAAGATCGTTACCATCAGCCGCAATAGCGGGATCGCAAACGTTACTGCGAAGCATGTTAATTATCTTTCGAGTCTCTTCTGAAAAATCTTTCTTTGGTATGGCAGGTGCTATAACGGTCCGTCTCCTTGCCCATGCAAGCTCTTTAACGCGTTCATCCTCCACTTGTTTCATCATTTCTTCCGAATACTTTTGAAAAGCCAATCGGTCATTCTGCCAAGCCATAAAGCCCATCTGTTTTCCGATGTTCTGTTGTGCTTCCAGTGTGCGGAATGCCAGAAGGTCAATAACCGTTTGCGGTGTATGGATTGTCCCGCATACCTCGGCAACGGCCCTTTCAACTCCTAGACGACGAACGACAGAAAGTGTAATTGCATCCAGTACGCATCCTTTTCGCCCGTGCTTATCTATTGTCAAGAGTGCCTCTCTTCGTTCAGGGAAAGTACCGCGACAAACCTGGAACTTTATGTTTACTGATGGTAGGCCACTCCAAGCATCTAGCGGATCTATCCCTAGGAGTGCGGCCGCGAAAGAAAGTGGCAGGCCTTTTGATTGGTAATCGTTGAGAATACGTTGATGCGTTTCGGCGCGTGCCTTCGTAATTGCCCGTACATCTTCCAATGGATCGGTTGCTGTTGGATCGAATTTAAATCTTAACGGGCCATTTGCGCGGGGAAATCGCTCGTTGAACCGGTCTAAGGAGCAGTGCAAGGCATCGAGGTAAACCGGTTTGATCCAGAGAATTTGAATTGTTTTTAAGCCAATGCCTTCTGGAATAACGATATTATCGCCTTGTTTTTTACCAGTAAGGAGCAAGGCAAGATCATCTTTGGGATTTAATTGCTCGTCTTTAAAAAAGGCATGATGTTCTTTCTCGATGCGGTATCGCCTTTCTTGCCCTTCAGCAAAAAGGCAAACAACCGTATTCTCCGTAACAACAGTTGGCGAAGGCATTGCCTCCCCAATCTTGTCATTCAGTAATATAAGCCCCTGATATGCAAGATGAGCTTTAGGATCGTCCCAATGGTTCATGAGGACCGAGTAGCCGTATCTGAGGCCTCTCGAAGCGTCTCCATAGTGGGTAATCGCTGCACCAATACGAACACATTGCCCGGGTGGACCATCCAGAGCAGATAGATCAAGATTCTGTAGCAATCGCTGTATGTCGATGTCTCGTCCGTCTCTTTGCCAAATTCCAATTTGTGCCAATATCATTTGGGCATCGTTAGGCCAGTTTGCGAGATATCGGGAGATTTTCTCAGCTGCCGCCGGGTCGCCTGTATTGATTGCAAGAATTGCATATGCTCTTAGAAACCATTCTGTTCCCTGAAGACTGGTCGAAATGGAACCCAGTATTTCGCGTGCGGTAACCCATAATCCCGAATTGATTGAAGATGCGATCAGGACTTGAAGTCCTTCATTTTCTCGATCCGTTGCAACACGGTTTACTAGTAGACCGACTATCGCATCATCGCGGCCCAATTTCCTCGCTTCAAAACTTAACATCAATCGTGATTGGAGGCCGGTATGGTCGTAAACGACCGCAATGGCTTCTTCAAAGGCCTGCCTTGCACCGTCATCATCTCCTGCAGCACGATGAAGATGTATCTGCAAAGCTCTGAGATGGAGGTTTTCGGGCTCCTTTGCGACACATTGTGCGAGAGTATCGATTGCAAGCTGTCTTTCACCATGAGCTATATAAAAACGGACGCGCACATCTAGTAACGCCGTTTTGACATGCTCTGGAAGTTTGCTCTGGTCAGTATTATTGATCAAGGAAAGCGCATCATCCGGCTTCCCTGTGGCAGCCAGTGCTTCAGCTAAGATACCAATTGCCTCTGGATCTTGTGGTTTGTCTGGCAGAACGGCGAGCGCACCAGCCGGATCATTTTCTGAAAAAGCAATTATCGCGCGTTGAAGTCGAAGGTTTTCGTCGCTTGGATATTGTTTTATCGCTGTATCGAGAATTTCTTTTGCCTTCACCAGATCGCCGGAGAACCGAAGCGCCATTGCTGCATTGTGAGCTATGGAGGGAAGTAGGGCGTACCCTTTATCGATGGCTTCACGCGCCTCAGCGTATAGTGTTGCAACCGCGGCATCAATTTCTTGAGTGGTAATGTTTTTCAGAATGCCGCCTGCAAATGCATCGCGATCATTGCGTGCAAGCTCATCGAGCACTGCTTCAGCGGCGAACAGCTTCAGTAAGTGGCTTTCGGGATATTTTTTTTCGGCCGTCCTTGCGACATCTATCCAGACAGGATTATCCCTACATCGCAAAAAATGCACGTGCGCAACCAACACCGCTTCAGCTTCTCGTAGTTCCTCTGGAATCTCCTTGAGAGGATCATTACAAGTGAGCTCTTTTATTAGAGCCTGTATAAGCGTACCGGCAGCGTCTGCGTTATTTCTGTCATCTGCCAAAATTTCCCGCGCCACTTTTGCTGCGCCCCCATGATCTTGCAGAAGAAGCAGACCTGTCGCTTGGTTTTTTCGCGCATTCTTGTGTTCGGGACATTCGCTATATGCATCCAGAAGCAGGGGCCCTGCTTGATCGTACTCCCCTAGTTTCAATTTTGCAGAAGCGATCGCGACAAGAATTCTGTAACGCTCAGAACGGCTTGCAACTGACCACTCATCACTTCTAAGCTTAGTGAGCTGTTTGAGGGCATCCCGGGCATGGCCGTCGTCTATGACGCGCTGAAAAGCGGTTATTTGCCCATGTCTCGGTGTGTTTTCATCACTTTTCCCCAGGTGTAGGTCAGTTGGGCCGGATGAGGGTGCACGCATCCCATTTGCAGGTCTATTGAAAGACTCTGTAAGCTTATCTATTTTTATGCTTAATTCTTCAAAACCTCTTTGAGTAAAGGGATCCCACGTTTGATCAAAAGCCTTCCACGCTTGCTCATATTTTGAGGCGTGTTCTTCAATATCTTCCCATCCCCAAACATACACGAGGATAGGATGACTGGTTTGGGCCAATTCCTCAGTCAAAAGCCGGGCAGATTTTTGAATCTTCTGATCTCTTGGGGCAGTCGTGATGAGAATGAATTCAGATAATTTAGGGGTGAAATTTTTTGCTTTGTTGACTTCGTCGCGAAGTTCTGCCTCGGTAACCTCATCTTTATACTTCTCTTTACACTGCACTCCAACAAGGCAATTTATATCCTTATTTCTATATCCGAAGACGTCGACGCCATTTTGCGCTTGCCCCTGCCTGCCGTTTAGTTGAGTGTTTGGATCGTTCAGTACGCAAGCAAATAGCTCGCGTGTTTGACGCTCAAAATCTTGCCAGTTCTTCGGCTTGGGTAAAGTAGTGCCTGAAAGGGACATTAATGATCTCCAAATATGCATAAGGTTGAATTGTACTATGGAACAGATTCATATATTAGTACCTATATTGCTTGTCCAGATGAGCACACGCTTCTTGCCCGTGAGTAGGTCTTGCATGAGGGCGGTTTTGATTAAGTGCAGCTTTGTTAACAAGACAGTTTGACTAGAAAGATAATCATCTATTTGATCTGCTGCGGCGTTTAATCTGTGTTGTTCTGATAGACTTTGGATTATTATTGGTACTGCTGCCAGTTTTTCTTGTGTCAAGTGCGCAATGCTGGTCTGGCTTGTATAGTCTGATAAAAGACCCTTTCTGGTTGCCCATTTCATGAATCGTGGAAATAGACTTGGCAAATACTGATTATCAATTGGCCTTAATCTGTGGATCGCTTTTTGAAAATAACAGTTTGCAACTTCATTACGCCATATAGTTGTTCGTCCTACCTCCCCACCCTCGCAGACGAGAATATCATTTTGTTTTAAATCAAACTTTTGGCGTTCACGTTCATCGAAATCCATCATCTGCAAATCAGATGCGTCAACTTGATCCCACTGAACGTTCTTATTTCCGAGATAGTAGAAAGGTGCATGTCCCTCAGTCGCTTTCTGACTCAACATCTTTCCGAGTTGAATATCAAATACATCGCCAATTTTCCTCACCTCCCACTCCATCGGAATTCTGCCCAGTGGGGAATTTTTGAATTTGTGAGTTTGTTCGGTGCGGAGGTTGCCGTGTTCGTCGATGCCCCGGGTAAGAAGGTCTTGCATCAGGCCGGTTTTGATGCGCTGCTGTTTGGCAATCAACGCCTCGGTCTGTTCGATCGCCCTATCCACCGTTGAAAGTATCTCAGCAATTTTGGTTTGTTCGGCTTTGGTCGGTATCGGAATTTCAACTGCTTCTATCGCAGAGATCGGAAGACCATAGCGCGTCGAACCACTTGCCTTCAGTGAGAAATATCGTGCCACTCGTGATGTGGAAAGCTGCTTCGCCAGATAGACCGAATCCACCTGATCTGTATTCGGCCGTATTAATGCCAGATGGTAACCGCAGACCAGATTGTTGATTTGTTCCGAAATGACGGCGGGTATCCCGATGTCATCCGGAGTTTCCGAGTCTTTGGTAATGATGACGTCGCCTTTCTGTAGCCTAAATCGTTCCAATTCCGCATCAGTGGCAGACGCTTCCATGAACTGAATTTTTCCTGTGACATATGCGTTCGTGTAAACATCCATGTAATTGCAGAGCTTCACCGGCTTTTCCTGTATGGAATATTTTTTATCAACATTGCTGACTCGAATGTCTGCAATTTCTTTTAACTGTTTTGTTTTCCATCCCTCCACAGCAGTCATTTCAAATACCCCAACGCCTTCAAATAATCATCCAACTTCTTTAATGTTTCACTCCGTTCTGTTTCCTGTTCCCGGTTGGAAATGGCGTATTTGTCCCAGAGGTTTTCCACGCCCGCGATGAGAGCGCGTTTTTCCGCATTGAGGTAGCGGCTTAACTCATTTGTGGCAAGATCGTAGAGCTTTTTCAGGATGAGGCGGCGGGCTTCAGCTTCGGTCAGTTGGCCGTCGATGGCCTTGAGGATGGCGTCGGTTTTGGCAAGACGCACTTGCAGGGCAGCTTTGTCTTTGTTGAGCGCTGTGATTTTCTTTTTGTCGTCTTTGTTATTGTTATCGAGGATGGCCAGTTGCGCATCGACCTGCCGGATGAGTTCCCGGCTTTCTTCTTTAAATTCATCGCCGCCCAGACGTTTGAGTTGAAGCTTCAGTTCCAGCTCGTCCGTCTTGATCTTGAGATTGGCCCGCGTTTCTTTGATGCGCTTTTCGATTTCGGTTATGGCTTTTTCCTGATCT
>DJVN01000153.1:0-3458 GCA_002441205.1 Syntrophaceae bacterium UBA6255
ACATCGCCGATGACGTGCCGAATGCTTATTCGAATACAAATTCTGTAGTGGAAGGTGGTGTAGTAAAAGGCAACGTTTTAACAGATGGTACGGATGATGTATTCGGTGCAGATGGTCCTGAATCAACGACGCCAGCGGGAGGAGTCGTAGGTGTCAAGGCGGGAAGTGACACAACCATTCCTGTGACAACAGGAGTCGGTACTGTCATTAATGGTACGTATGGCAAACTTACGCTTAATTCAGACGGTAGTTATACTTATAACGGGGATCCTGATGCCATTAATTCAGCACAATCGGATGTCTTTGTTTATACTATTCAAGACGCCGACGGTGATCTTTCGACAACGACCTTAACGATTAATCTAACGGACAGTGGTTTGGTAGCCCCGACGGATAATGATGCTTTGGTGTACGAGAAGGCACTGGATACAGCACAAGACGGCAGCGATCTGGCGGCAAGCACCTACACAGGCAGTATTCCCGACGATGCAGGAGAAACCGATGCAGTCAATCAGCTCAATGCCAGCGGCGGAGTCGGCCCGTATACGTATTCATTGGTTGGTTCTGCGACGGGCGACTACGGCACGATTCAAATCAATCCGGACGGCAGCTATATCTATACGTTGACCAAGCCGTATGATACAACGCCGGATGCCGACAATGGTATGAACACGGAAGAGAACAAAGAAAGTTTCACATACAAGGTAACCGACGCCAACGGCAATACAGCAACAGGCACTATTACGGTGGATATCGTCGATGATATACCAAGCGCTCTTCCGCAGCAGTATACGATCGATGTCGGGCAACCGGTCACATCAGCGACAATCAGCGCATTGGCCTCGGGTTGGTCTTCACCATTCGACAGCAACGTAGATGATAAAATCAACACGGATGCAGATCCTTACTATGAAAAAATAACATGGGGCGATAGTGGCAACAGCTCCAACTATGTGTTTACAGATAATGCATCGTTATCCAACGTGAATATAGAAGAAAAATTTACATTGGGCACCTTTACACATAATAATTTCCCGATCCCAAGCGGTTCTTCCATCACATCGGCCAATCTCAAAGTGACGTTTGATGTCGTGATCGATGGTGAAACGGTGCATATCGATCATGACGTTCAGTTTCAACATAATGAAACCCCGAACGATGGCGCTGACCCGAGGGATATCGTCACAATCATTAACGGCACGAATGTGGTTGATATCGCCGTAGGAGAAGCCACATACCGGTTGACGATAGGTTTCGAGGATGACGGCGGCAATACCGTGTCCCAGGTATATACCGATGAGAATGCGTCGAATACATTCAATCTAAACGGTACGCTTGCGCTCTACTCAATGGATCCTACGCCGGATGTGACAGGGACCATTGACGCAAACTTCGGCGCAGACGGTCCGGGATCTTTGAAGCTTGTTTCCATTGCTCATGATTTCGATGGTGACGGTAGTGACGAAGTATATAACACATCATCGGCGGGATATGACGGAGCTTCAACCACATTAACCCTTGCAACCCATGAGGGCGGCACATTTACGATGAACTTCTCAACGGGAGAATATACGTATACCGCTCCGACAGGTCTCGATGCAGCAGCAGAGGAGATTTTCACCTATACGATTGTAGACGCCGACGGCGACACGGCCTCTTCGACATTGACAATGAATTTAACAGCGCCTCCTCCAAATTTGATTGTTGCTTCTGCGTTGGATGACGATCCGACAAGTGATTCCCCATATGTCTATGGTGACACTGGACCTGGAATAATTCAAGGTAGTAGTGGAAACGATATCCTGATCGCAGATCCGTGGCCTTACTCGAAAGTAACTCCGGGAGACGTACTGAGCCTTGTATTGGTTCTCGACTCTTCGGGAAGTATGGGCGATAATATTACGTTTAACGGAGAAACCATGACCCGGATGGAAGCGTTGCAAATTTCCGTAAAACAGATGCTCGATGGTCTGGCCGGTTCACAAGCGAGCAAGGTAACCGTAACGCTGGTGGATTTTGACAGAACAGCAACGAATCTTGGGACGTTTGTCATACAAGGAGGTACGGATGATTCGGCACAGTTATCAGCAGCCAAGAGTAAGGTTGATACATTTTCAGCTTATGGTGGCACTAATTACGAAGCGGGACTTCAGACAGCTCTTGCCTGGATAAACACGGCCACCGCAGACGATGATGCCACGATTAAAAAAGTACTTTTTGTTTCCGACGGCAATCCGACATACTACGTGAACTCATCAGGAGGTGTCGGTGGTACGGGCTACGAAAGCACAAGCAATATCAATGTGTCAATGAATGAAGTTCTGGGAAGCGATGGCACGAATGAGGTCACTCTGATAGAAAGCAAAGGTTATACAATAGAAGCTGTAGGCATTGCTATTACTGAAGCGGATTCGATTGAACGACTGAATAATATCGAAGATGGTAACGCATCCGGTGGAGACGGTCAGGCAGATATCATTACCACGGGTGAAGAACTTGCTCAGGTCATAGGAGAACTTTCCGGCGCTACCTCGACAAAGGTGTTAGGCAGCGATGAAATTAATAGCGGTGATGGTAACGACATTATTTTCGGCGATGCTCTCTTTACGGATGATCTTGCGGATGCACAAGGATTAGGATCGACGATAGCCGACGGCTCGGGCTGGAAAGTATTCCAGGAGCTTGGCTGGACCGAACAGCAGATTGTTGATTACATTAAATCCAACCATCAAATTCTTTCCAAGGAAAGCGGCCTTACCGGCGGTAATGATATCATTAATGCCGGAGCGGGAAACGATATCGTTTACGGTCAGGACGGTAACGACATCATTTATGGTGGCGAAGGGAATGATATTCTCAGTGGTGGCAGTGGCAACAACACGCTCATTGGAGGCACTGGCGCCGATACCTTTGTCATTTCAAAAGATGCTAATGATAAAATCATCGATTATAACAAAACAGAAGGAGATAAGGTTGATATTTCCGCAATCCTTGATGTTGCCGACGAATCCGTTGCCAAGACCTATCTGGAGTTGCATAATAACACCGACGGCAAGGCTGTGCTGGAGGTTTACAACAGCAGCACGGATCATTCCGCCGGAAACCTGGTGGGCAGCGTGACGTTCGATAATATTACCGATGCTAAAAGTTTAGATTCTCTCATTGGCAAGGTTGATATCGACCACGACGCATAAGGCGTTCTACAAAAAAGCCGCGAAAGAGTTTCTCTCTTTCGCGGCTTTTTTTATTCCGGATGTTTAAAAAAACAGGCGTCATACGATTATCAGGAACTCGTTAAAAGCTTAAACTTCTCTATAAAGAATTTTCTATAAAGAATTTTCTTGACAATGATTTAAATAATAATAAGATTAACCAAAATTTTGTAGAGGGATGAATAAATCCAAAGCCCATCTAAATATAGTTCAGAAGTTATAAGTTTGATTTTATTTGTATATGTT
>DJVN01000153.1:3467-5955 GCA_002441205.1 Syntrophaceae bacterium UBA6255
TCTGTTTATGAGGAGGGTAAGATGAAACCTTATATTAAAAGTATTTTCGTTTTTATCTTAGTTTTTTTTCTTACAGGAGCGACCGAAGTTCGTGGCGAAACGCTTCAGGATGCTGTCAAATCAGTTCTTCAAAATAATCCGGAAATAACGTCTTTTGCATACAATCGCTTGGCTAGGGATCAGGAAGTGCGGCAGGCCATGGCGGATTTTTTCCCGAGGATAGAAACATCGCTATCAAGCGGATATGTCGACCAGCATCATCCGTACTGGTCCGATGATGAATTTAATCCAAGATCGGCGACCGTTAAACTCAATCAGAATTTATTCCGGGGGGGCGCTACGTTATCGGAAGTGAATCGACAGAAATCCCGTGTAGCCTCCGCGGCTTATCAATTACAGGGGACCTCGGAAAATACTGCGTTGCTCGCATGCAGGGTATATCTTAACTATCTGCGTGCCATTGATCAGGACATTCTGGCAAAGGAAAATTTGCTCATTCATCAGCGATTCTATGACCAGATAAAGTTACGGAGTCAGGCCGGTGTGGACAGGGGAGTTGATTTTGAACAGATTAATGCTCGTCTGTCTCTGGCAAAGTCTAACCTGATTGTTACCAACGCAAATATTGAAAATGCGCGTACCGATTATCAGGCGGTCATGGGATATTTACCCGTCAACCCGGTAAAGCCACAACCATTATATTTGGAAATTCCCGGGTCTTTGCAGGAAGCGGAAAGGATGGCTCTGACTAATCACCCAACTTTAAAGTCCGCCAAGGCTGATATAGAAGCGAGAAATTATCAATATAAGACAGCCAGAGCCCTTGCCTATCCCAGTGTTGATGTGGGAGCCGGTTATACATGGGGAGAAGAACTAAACAGACCTGCGGCTTCCTATGATTATGAGGATTATTTGCAGATCAATGCAACTTTAACCTTTAACATTTTTAATGGATTTATTAATCAAGCGAGAATCAAAGAAACATCCTATTTGATCAATGAGGCTGAAGAAATATCCAGAAAAACAGAATCGCAAACCATCCAGTCCATTAGACTATCTTATGAAGCCTATATGGCAGACCAAAGACGCGTCACAGAATTAGAAAAATATGTTGCCTCTACCGATAAAGCAGCTGAGGCTTTTATTTCGCAGTGGTCCATCGGACGGAGAAGTTTGTTTGATGTTCTTGATTCATCGGCTGAAAAAATTGCGGCAAAAAGCGATTTAATTAATGCTCAATATGACAAAATGTACAGTTCATATAGAATATTGAACGGATTAGGGAAATTGGTTCATTCTTTAGGTCTGCAGTGGCCTGAAGAAAGTCGTCTTGATAAAAGTGCGGACGTTGTCGATATGAGCTTTCTTAAAAAATAGTGAAGATAAAAAAACGTTAAAGATTAATATCCGAGGACTTCAATATAACGAGCTCCTGTATTCATCAGGGCGCATTATACTTGTCAAACATATCTGCTTTTTCCTTTCGTAATATGAAACTTCTGCTTATTACTTGCTTTTTTTACGTGCTTTGATATAAAATTATTTTGCAAAATTCATGATAAGGATATTATGATTCACGGAATACGTATCCTGATTAATATTAAGGATATACGTATTGATGGGGGATACAATAAATTAAAATATGGATTATGAGGGATTGATCATCAGACCACCCCGTGAGGCGTATAGTTTACTATTACAGGTTACTACAGGCTGTTCGCATAATAAGTGGACTACTTTTTGTGGAACGTACCGCCAGAAAAAATTTAAGATTAAATCTTTGGAACAGATAAAAAAGGATCTTAAAGAAGCCCATCATTGCGAAGATGTTGACAGGGTGTTTTTATGTGACGGTGATGTTTTGATAATACCGCACGCGCGTCCTAAAGAAATATTCGAAGCCAATAATAAAAACCTTCCCGATACCGAAAGAATAGGAACGTATGCCAATGCGAAAAGCATATTATGAAAAAGTTCCGTTATTGATGAGCAAACTTTAAGAAGAATCTGGCCGGAACATTTATGTGGTCTGTAATTTAGGGAGAATATTTTTGAATATAAAAAAATATATTTTCAATCTTTTCTTCTGGCGTAACCCGAAATATATCAAAAACAAAATTGATACCGTACTGGATGGGGCGCAAAAAAACGGGTTGGTAGACGCTTCATCCCGGGAAATGATTGAAAATATTTTGGAATTTACACATACGCTGGTTCGCGAGATCATGATTCCCCGGACTGAAATTGTCGCCGTGAGTACGGAGGCGGCGATCGACGAAATTATCAGTGAAGTCATCGCGTCAGGACACACACGCATTCCCGTTTACAGGGATACCATCGACAACGTTATGGGTATTTTAAATGTCAAGGATGTTCTTAAATTCTGGCCAAGACCGATTACCAAGGAAGATATCTTGTCTTGTTTGAGTACGCCTTATTATATTCCCGAAACAAAAAATACCCATCTGTTATTTTATGAATTAAAAGA
>DJVN01000140.1:0-460 GCA_002441205.1 Syntrophaceae bacterium UBA6255
TGCGTAGCCCATTTTAAGTCATTTGAAAGAACAAGAATGAAAAGAAAAAACCCATACCATAGTTGCTCTCGCGGCAGTTTTTTCTTTGCAAAAAAATAAATGCAAAAAAATATTACGGTAGTATAAGACCACCCGCCCATTAATAAAAATGGGGCAATATTGTCATTGATGTAGAATAGACTCAACGACCACCAATTCATGTTCATTGCGGCGGTTTCTATCGGTATACATATGAAGGTCGAAAAAAACGCCGCAAAGATGACAAAATTTTTATAATCTCTTTCTGTTTTTGGCTCAATCAGCTTATGGACAAACTCGTAGGCTAAATAAAATGTGAATATCCAACCTACAGGGATAAAAACAGGCACATTTAAAAGCTTTACCGGCATATTGGGAAATTCATAAGAACGGATAAATGAAAAATAATAAAATTCACGTAGAAAACTGAACAGAAACCCTC
>DJVN01000140.1:485-10317 GCA_002441205.1 Syntrophaceae bacterium UBA6255
ACTTCAAGCTTAAGCATGGGATTGCCTCTTTTTATTAATGCGATACGTGATGGCAATAAACAATACAAGAGGCAACAATGTAAGTCCAATCTCGACAGAAGACAGCAGAATGGCTACATAAATAACAACACCGCAAAAAATTAAAATAACAGAAAAAAGCAGAAGGTCTAAAATCATTATTTTTCTTTGCATGAATATTGGCCTCACATGACTTATAAGCTTTTTATTTTTGTATCTGATATCCTTTTTCGCTATAAATATCAAAATAATTTGTTGTGAAAGAAGTTTCTGGCCAATAGAACTGTCATCTTAAATAGCGCTTTGGTATATATTAATGCCTCTGATAAACTGCGTATATCGAATACATGCCGGAAAATAAAAATGGGACGCAGATAAAAATCGCGGTAACTTTTTACATAGAATTGTTTGACGATCTTATCGGATATCGTGTCCAATTTTAAAATAGGTTGAGCCAGGTTATAAAGGTCCCAATTATAATGCAAAAGAGAATTTTTGCTGGCGTATGCTTTGTATAGGGCTGTTCCCGGATAAGGAGTGGTAATGTTGAAAACAGCAAATTTTAATCCGGCGTTTTTGGCGAATTTTATTGTTTTATCCATGCTGGATTCTGTTTCTCCCGGGCTGCCCAGCATGAAAGCTCCGCGAATGTTAATTTTTGCCGCCCTGGTCCATTTTATGGCATTCTTAAAATGTTCCGGCGATATGCGCTTGTCGATCCTTTTTAATATGGTTTCGTCCGGCGTTTCAAAGCCATACATGATTTGATGGCATCCGGCTTTTTTCATCAAAGCTAACAATTCCGGGGTCACGGTATCCACCCTCGCAAAACATGACCAGCTGANNGGCGACATCAACCTGACTCGCGATCCGAACATTCCCGAAAAACAGAATGTGCAGTGACCGGGACATCCCCGGGACGTTACCATGCCGATGGATGGATTTTGTCTGGCCGCGCCTAAGGCGGAATGATACAAGTGCATGGGCAGTTTGTCATAGGCGGGAAAAGGTAAATTATTCAAGTCCGCATATTCTAATGCATCAGGATTTATAATGACTTCATGGTGTTGATTCCGCCAAGTCAGATTGGGGATGAGATGCAGCGAGGTTCCTTTGGCCAGTTCAATGATAAAGGATTCTCCTTCATTGCGAACAACCATGTCGCAAATTTCGTCACTCACCAGTTCTTTGTGAAATACTGTCGGGTGAACCCCGCCCATGATGATTTTGATATGTGGGAATTTTTCGCGTATTCCGCGGGCGATCGCTATGGCGCTGTAAATTTCCGGCGTCGTCGCGGTGAGGCCGATATAATCAGCGGCGGGATTGATTCTATCGATAATTTCCGGAAGGGGAAGTTTTAGGGCGGCCGCATCGATGATTTGCGACGTGTGCCCCTGTTCGTCCCAGATTGTTGCCAGCAGAGCAAGCCCCAAGGGAGGGTTCTCAGAATTGATCACGCTCCATATGTTGTTTTTTTCAATTTTGCGCGGCGGATGAATAAAAACAAAGTTCATATACTGAATCATGATGATGGATTAATAATCCGTCAATCATTTTTTTTGAGCAATAAGAATCAGTGATTGCCCCAGGGGAGGTCTGATGATTTTTTCTGCAAGGCATAAAAAAGGAACAATTTTATCGAATAATATTGTCTGTTTTACCGGTAGCTCTTTCTTTTTAAATATTCGTCCATTGACAAACCAGCCCAATAAACCGAGGAAGTTCATATAAAATAAATCAACTATTTTTAAATTTTTACCGTTTATCAGCAGCTTTAAATCTTTTTTATTATATCGATGTAAATGATTAAAAGAAACATCCATTGAACCATAAAGTGTTTTTAAAGCAGGCACAAGAATGATTAACTTTCCTTTTCTATCCAGGACAGAGATCATATTATCAATGGCTTGATAATCTTTTTCTAAATGTTCAAGGATATTAAGACAGATGATCGTATCGAATTTTTTATCGGCAATGCAAGACAATGTGATGTTTTGAATGTCAATGTTGAAAACATCAAAATTTGACTTATCGCGAAATGAATATTTAGCATTCAAATAATCTATATAATCCTGATTTATATCAATAAGCGTTAAATTATTTTTGAAGATAATGAAATCGGTAATATTGCCTATTCCGGCGCCCACTTCCAAAATATGATTGCCAATATGATTATGAATATTATCGTATATCCAATAATTATAATTGAAACGTTCGGATAGTAGCAGCAAAGATTGCTTAATTTTATCAGCGCCAGTGTTTATGCTTTCTATTTTATAAATCCTCCCACTGGTAACATTTGGCGTGTATTATACTCGTCGTACGATGATTTGCAAAATATTTATGAAAAAAATGTTGCAATAGTTGTTAAAAAACTAAATAATCGCTCAAACAAATTTTAAATGCAAAATACCACCAGAGGACTTTTGTCAAGCTCAACGCAGATGATCCTTAAATTATGATTTGTCGGACGCATTTTTTTAATTGTTGTTAATTTATTATTATCGAAGGAACTCTAAGATTAACACCTTAAGATTTTAAAAATGATTTAAATTTATTTATGGATTTGCCTGAATTGTCATCAAAAGAATCCCCCTGCGCTGGATATAGACAGCGCGCTTATTGCTTCTTCAGCCGATTCAATATCTTTGATCTATTGGTAATCATTATCTGCATGGCAAGTTTTGGATTCAGTTTAATTGAGTCGATGGTTAACACGGATAATCAGCATTGGGGCGGCGTTTATTTACAGGCCCTGGATATTAAAAGAGGAGCAATGCCGCATTCCGAAGTCATGATTTTCCATGGATATATTCACACGTTGATTCAAAGCGTTGCGTTAATATTATTTGGCGAGAGATTAACAAGCGTGGGAATGATCACAGGGCTATTTTATTCTTTTACGTTATTTCTTTCGTATCGTATTTTTTCCGGATTTATGAAAAAGAGCCTTGCCTTTATTGCCGTATTGTTAATCTTTTTAATTCATCCTTACATTATTTATCCTTATCCTAATTATTTTGCCTATCCTTTTCAACTGCTGGCACTTATTTTTTTTCTGCGATATCCGGAACAACATTTAAATAGTTTGCTGGCCGGTTTTTTCCTGGGCTTGTCGGTGCTTGCGCGGTATTCTGCGGTAATGGCGGTTCTTCCTCCCTTTATAATTCTTCTTCTATGGGATCTCTTTGCCATGAAAGAAGAGAGAAAAAACGCCATAAATAAAATCGTTACAGTAATCTGCGGTTTTCTTGTTCCTTTGACTTCTTTTTTTTTATATCTCTTCGTTAACTCCGCGCTGGATGATTTCTATAATCAGAATAAGATGCTAATCGCTATCCTGGGAAAAGTCAGTGACGCTGACACCTGGCTTAATTTTTTAGCCTCTGCATTTCAAGTTGTCCCGAGCTACGCATCCGATTTACGTGGCAAGCTCTTTACTTTAATATTAATAGTCTGCCTTTTTATTCCGGTTCGGGAAATCATCAGGAAAATATCGGGTGGCATAACAAAGTCGGTATATGCCCGTTATGATGTAATAGCTGTATGTCTTCTGGCTGTTTTCGGTTATTTGAATTCGGTGCACGTTTATGAAACATTCCGGCTGGTTAACGGCGCGTCTTTAGGCGTTGGATTATGCGTTCTTGTTTTCTATAATATTTTCAAGAATGCAGGAAAAAAAATAAAATATATAATGTTATCTTTGATTATGCTTTTATTTTTACTTTTATCATCCAGTCTCTTGTTCAGCAGAACCACGTCATCCTATTACCCGTGGAGCATGAATATTTTATTGCGTGATGGAGTGACGAACAAAACGATTGGGATGTTTAAAGGCAAAATTCTGACCAAAGAATACAATGATTTTTATCAGGAAATCTTTAATGCCATTGCGCCATATAAAAACTGTTGTTACATACTTAATTATACGCAGGATGTAATTGCTTTTTTGGTCAATGATTTGCCTCGCCTTCAAATATCGGGCGTGCACTTTCCCGGCATTGACGATCTTTCTAAACAGGAGAAATTAATTCATCAAAACAAGGTAGTGATACTTTCATTTATAAAATTGGACTTGCCCGGTTATTCTTTAATATTAGCCAGGAGATGGCCGGAGGAAATACCGTGGATGGGTGGCGGGTATTTATTTATATACGCGCCAAAACTCCAATCCTGCGATAAAAAAATACTAACGAATGACAATGATAAATTGATCAAATGAATTTTTATGCGATATGAAAATAGTTTGCGTTTAAATGTCGAAGATACTGTTGATAAGGACCAGAGTTCTAAGTTAAAGGGTTCGCCAATAACAAAACCAATGGTACTTGTGAATATCGAGCAATGATTAACACTATTTTAGTGATAATATGAAAAAAATCAATGTGCTTATATTAATCATATTACCGGCAGTCCTTGTGATTACGGTTTCACTCTTGAAATATTCTCGTGGTTCGTATTGGTTGGTTCACAACTCGGATCCCGCCTATGTTTATCTATTAAATTCGCTTGCGTTGGCTGACTCCCAAAAAGCGTCAACCACTGGTCATCCTGGTACAACCCTTCAAATAGTTGGGGCAGCTATAATGAAAATTTTTTACGTTTTTGACTCTTCTAAGGAAGAAAGTCTGAAAAATAAGGTTCTTAAAAATCCTGAATTATTTTTAAATATTACATTCATTTTTTTGCTGACTTGTAATGCGCTGTTGCTATTTATCATTGGCCTGACAACGTTTAACCTTACAAAAAATATTTGGATGGGCATTTTGTTGCAGTTTTCGCCTTTTATTTCTACAGTCATGCTGAATCTAGGTTTAATATGGATTTCTCCTGAACCTCTCCTGATTTTTTCCAGTCTGTCGTTTGTGTTAATTCTTGTAAAATTTGTATTTAATAAAAATTATTCCAAATCAGTTAGCTGGTATGTGATATCCTTCGCGCTGGTTTCCGGTTTTGGAATTGCTACTAAAATGACATTCCTTCCCTTATTGATGATTCCTCTTTTTGTTTTGCCCAAGTTACGGAACAAGATTGTTTTTATTTTTTTGACGGGCTTAAGTTTTGTGATATGGACATGGCCGATTATTTCTCAATATGAAATTTTATTAAAGTGGTACTGGCGTATCCTTGCCCATACAGGGTATTATGGCCTCGGTCAACAAGGTATAATTGATTCCGGCATTTTTTCACGTAATATAAGTCAATTATTTTTGGGGAATCCCCTGTTCTTTCTTGTCTGGTTTCTTGCTCTAATTTTTATACTCATAGTTGGATTGTTAAGAAGGAACACGTTCATTGAAAAGAAAATCTGGGATAATATATCATTTAAAGTATTAGCTGTTCTGGCATTTGTGCAATTGTGTTCTGTTTTAATTTTTTCTAAAGGTGGTTACGACTATTATTTTTTGCCCATGATGAATCTTTCTGTATTAATGCTTTTTTTGATGATTGTTTATTTGCAAGAAATTGGAGTCAAAGTCCTAAGCAGTGCGGGAACGGCTTGGATTATATGTATGTTTTTGTTACTCAGCAGTGTTTGGAGAGTCGCTGAAATCATGGATGTGTTTATAAAAAATCTGCAAAACAAACGGGAAGGACTGGCGATTTTTCAAACACTGGAGAATGATTATAAAGATTATTCCAAAATTTCCTGCTATCGATGCTCATCTCCGATTTGTGCACTATCCTTCGGCAATTTCTTTATTAATAATGGTGTGTATTCCGAAGCTCTGCAAAATATTTATGGAGAAGCATATTTTTATGATAGACGTGAAGGGAAATTTCATACATGGACAAAAGAGTATGCTGTTGAGGATATAATTTTACATAACTATAATAATAGAATATTAATTCATGCTCCTTTCTTTGTTAAAGAATGTGGCTTCAAACTGCCGACAAAAACGGGTTCTGTTCTGCATCTAAAAGATATATTTGACGGAGAATTTGAATCTATTTATATGATCAGAGGAATGACATTAGGTGCAGGAAAATTTCAGCCGTTTAGTTTGTCACCGGAATCGAAATAAGATACATGATAAAACATTCTTTAATTTATGTTGTAATTTTACATTTCAGCCATGGTTCTAAATATGATTAAATCTTATTTTGTTTTTTCTCCATTGTCTTGTAATTTAATTTTAGGAATTTCCTATGAACTAAAGAGCAATGCTATTAGTTTGCAATCATCATTATCTCGCTGCAAATCCTTATGATTAGTATGTGATTGATGACAATGCCGCACAACCAAGTAAATCTTATAAGAGAAGGGATGAAATAATAAGATTGTTTTAAAGAAAATACGTTATTGTATGTCCGATGTTTCTTTTAAACAACCGAGGCGAATCTTTTATTATTTATGAAAACTGCAATGGAAATGGCGCTGGGACTGATCCGCGCCAAATATTTTTCAGCTCCGTTTTATGTACACTTTTATGTTACCGAACGATGTAATCTCCAGTGTAAGATGTGCAATATTTGGAAAAGAAAATCAAAAGAGATGACCCTAAAAGAAATAGAACAGAGTGCTAAAATACTTAAAGGACTAAAGGCACAGCATATAGTGATAACCGGGGGAGAGCCTCTTCTCCGACCGGACATATCGGATATTGTCATGTTATTGAATGATTACGGATTCTCCATAAGGCTTCAGACGAACGGCACCCTGGTTTCAGAAGCAAAAATCAAAGCCTTGACCAAAGCCGGCTTACAGAATATTACCATATCACTGGATACGCTTGATCACAGGAAACTTGACTGGATTTGCGGCTCAAAAGATATTTTACAAAAGGTTGAACAATCACTGGATATTGCTGCTGAATATATGAAAGGCTTTATTGTGGTGAACATTGCCGTCTCCGGGATCAATATTTCCGAACTGCCGGATATTATCCGATTCGTGCATTCCAAAGGAGCGTATGCGTCCATTGTTCCAGTACATTTGCAGCCGGATAAAAGTGATCAGGGTTTTTGTTACGGGTATCATCCGAAGATGCTTTTTTCGAAGGAAGCGCTGCCTGAAATAGAAAAAGTCTATGCCGAAATTATGAAAATGAAGACCAAGGCTTACAGAATAATCAATTCCAGAAAATTTTTAAAAGCTTCTCTTGATTATTTCCGGACAGGCAAATATTCATGGAATTGCAGAGCCGGGGAAAGATTTTTCGTTATTTATCCCGATGGCGGAGTTGCTCCCTGTGATATATTCCCTCCCTTGTTAAATATAAAATCGAACTTCTTGGAAAGATTCCGGAGCGACGACTATAGTGAAAGCGTCAGACATCTAAGAGAAGGGTGCAGCGGGTGTATGATAGGTTGTTGGAGGGAAACAAATCTGTTTATTGATGATTGGGCTACCAGGATGGAGCAAATGCAGCTTTACCTTAGAAAAAAAACAGGCACGCATCATCAATAGGGAAATGATAGTTTAAGTTTGGTCTGAAAGGTTTTTCTATCAGATGTCGAAAGTGCTTCTTATCAAGCCAAGATTTATTGGATTAGAATTTCCGTTAATCACACAGCCGCTGGGGCTTATGTATATTGGCTCTATGCTGAAAGCAGCCGGCCATGAGCCTAAGATTCACGACTGTGCCCTGGATGATAAAGACCTTCATGCTCTTCGGCGTACTCTTCAAGAATGGCCACCGGACTTTATCGGTGTCAGCATCATTATCACGGAGGTGGAAGAGACAAAAAAAATTATGGGGCTTATCAAGGCAATTTGCCCTGAAATTCCGGTCACGTTTGGCGGTCCCTGGCCGTCGGCCAATCCTGAGAAATCGATTATGGAATTTGATGCGGACTTTGTTGTCATGGGAGAGGGGGAGTTGGTATTTCCCGATCTGATTGATGCAATAAACCGAAAATTGCCGACGGATTCGATTGCCGGCACAGCGTCATTGAATAATGGCAATGTAAAAATAAATCCGGGACGGCACTTGACAGAAGATGAGTTGAACCAGCTTCCGTTTCCCGCGTGGGAACTGCTGGATCATAAATTGTATGCGAAAATGCATTCGAAGCCGGCTGTTGGCTGCCGGCCTTACATGGCGATGATCACGTCGCGTGGTTGTCCATACCAATGTTCATATTGTTACCAGATCATGGGAAAAATTTTCAGGAAAAGGTCGGCACATTCAGTTCTTGCGGAGATAGAGGAACTTTATTTTCAGTATGGATTGAAAGAATTTGAAATCATTGACGACTGTTTTAATCTTGATCGTGAAAGAATGATTGCTATCCTTACCGGCATCAGAAATAAATTTAATGATATCAAACTGCACTTTCCTAACGGACTAAGAGCTGATTTGCTTGAACCCCGAGACATGGCTCTTTTTAAACAGGCGGGAACTGTATCGGCTGCCTTTGCCATAGAAACAGCCAGCCCCCGGCTGCAGAAGATGATTCACAAGAATCTAAATATAAAAAAAGCTGATCTAATGATAAAAGCTTCCGCTCAGGCAGGAATTTATTCGACCGGCTTTTTCATGCTCGGATTTCCGACAGAAACCTATGAAGAAGCATCTTCCACCGTACAATATGCCGTCCATTCGTCCCTGCACCGGGCAATCTTTCTTAGGGTCATACCGTTTCCCGGGACCGAACTGGCAGAAATGGCCGCGGATATGCTTAAAAATAAGCAGGAGATCGATGACCCACCTAATATGAATTACTATAATAATTCATATAATGTTTCCGTAATGTCAGATAAGGAACTAAGCAAGATCTTTCAGCGCGCTTACAGGGCATTTTATTTTAATCCCAAGAGAATATTGAGCCTTGCGATTCATCATCCGAAATTCATTGCACTTCCCTACTATGCTTTTTTAACGATGATCAGGGCTTTGCCAAGGATGCGCCATCGAGCCTTGGTCAGAAATTGACAACGCAAAAAAGATTAATATAAGGCTTTATGGTCTGTATTTAATTGACATGCAGGATACTTGTTCATATAATTTCAACGTGAAAAACGACTCCCTTATTCAGCAAAGAGAGAACAATAATTTTCAAAAAAAGCACAACTGCCTTGTGTTTACTTTGGCGATTATTATTACCGCTGTCGTGTTTTCCGGCAGTCTGAAACTTGATTGGACAAATTGGGATGACAATTTATTGGTATACGAGAATCCTTCGGTAAGTGAAGCAAGATTTAAAGATATTTTCACCAAACCTGCCGACTACAACACTTATAACCCTCTGGTAATTTCTTTCTTTGTGCTTGAATGGAAGTTGGTTAAAGATAAACCCTTTCTTTACCATCTGAACAATTATCTGCTGCATCTTTTCTGCACAGCACTGGTCTTGATTTTTTTACACAGAATCGGCCTTTCAATATGGTGGAGTGGTTTTGCGGCATTACTTTTTGGAATTCATCCTATGAGAGTAGAGTCAGTTGCGTGGATCTCCGAACGAAAAGATGTTCTTTATTCGCTTTTTTATCTGGCGGCATTACTTGCCTATGTTCGCTACCTTTCTGACGGAAAAAGAGGACAGTTGCTTTTGACTTTGCTTTTATTTGCGTTGTCACTTCTATCTAAGATTCAGGCGGTAGCACTGCCTTTTGTTCTGGTCTTGCTGGATTGGTATTTTAAAAGAAAAATTGGCGTAAAAACCATACTAGAAAAGGGCATTTTTTTTATAATAGCTCTCATTGTAGGTTTTTTGGGTTCAACCGTTTTCTTTAAGAATGCTTTTGTTACAACCGACAGTAAGGCTATTGTAAATGCTTTTGGTTCCTTTGGGCAGATGGTGCTGGGTGGTTATGCCTTCATGATCTACATTGTAAAAGCGGTTGTTCCTTTTGCTGTTTCTGCCT
>DJVN01000172.1 GCA_002441205.1 Syntrophaceae bacterium UBA6255
GTAGGAAAGAAAATGATCGCGGCAGAATTTCCTTTGCCTGCTCTGCGACGTCAGGCTCTCCAGAGAACCGTGATAGCGATTCCAGATATTGAGATACGTTAAAAAGTCCGACTCCGGGTGCGCGAATTGGACATGCGCTTTCGATGCCTCATCAGCCTTTTCATAAGGACGTTCCCTCGGGTCCTGAATGCTTAAGGCGGCGGCAATGACGGCGATTTCGTTGACGCAGTTTTCTTTCTGCGCTTCGATCAGCATCCGGGACGCGCGGGGATCCAGCGGGAACTCGGCCATCTTCCGGCCGGTTTCCGTCAGCTTATAAAGATTGGTTTCTTCCGCGCTGTCGTCTCTGGCCAGCGCACCCAGATCGCGCAGGCTGTCAAGGCCGTCGCGGATGCTTTTGGGCTGCGGTTTATCGATGAAGGGAAAAGACGAGACCGCGCCGAGATTCAACTCCAGCATTTGTAGAATGACGCCGGCCAGATTGGAGCGCATGATCTCCGGCGGCGTGTATTGAGGCTTTTGCGAGAACTCTTCATGGGAATAGAGCCGGATGCAAATGCCGTTTTGCACACGCCCGCAGCGTCCTTTTCTTTGCTCGGCGCTGCTTGCGGAAATCGGCTTGATCGGCAAACCGGTCGTTTGACTGCGGGGATTATATTCCAGGATGCGCGCCAGTCCGGCGTCAATCACATATTTGATGCCCGGAATCGTCAGCGATGTTTCCGCGATATTTGTGGCCACAATGATTTTCTGCTGTGAGGCGGCGGCAAAAATCAGTCTTTGCTGGGAGCCGGATAATCGCGCGTACAGCGGCAGAACGAGGCTTGAACATTTTTTGGCAAGCAGTCCGCAGGTTTCGCGGATGTCCTGCTCGGTCGGCATGAAAATCAAGATATCTTCATAACGTCGTTCGCGCTGCAGGGCTTCCACGCAAGCGACAGCCTCATTAATATAGGTTGTCTCGCCCTTTTCTTCTTTGTCCGGATCGAGAGGCCGATAGCGCACCTCCACCGGATACATTCTGCCCGAGACTTTAATGACCGGCGCATTGTCGAAAGCCGCGGAAAACTTTTCCGTATCAATCGTGGCCGAGGTAATGATGACCTTTAAATCCTTTCTCCTCGCAAGAAGCGTCCGCAGATACCCCAGAATAAAATCGATGTTCAGACTGCGCTCATGGGCTTCATCGACAATAATGGTATCGTAGGCCAGTAAATCCCGGTCTTTCACTGTTTCCGCAAGCAATATGCCGTCGGTCATGACTTTAATCAGCGGCTCGGCGGAGCTTTTTTCCTCAAAGCGGATTTTATAGGCAACGGATTGGCCGCATTCCTCGCCCAGCTCCTGAGCAATGCGTTGAGCGATGCTGATTGCCGCAATGCGCCGCGGCTGAGTCAGGCCGATCATGCCCCGCAAACCCAGACCAGCGGCAAGACACATCTTGGGAATTTGTGTTGTCTTTCCCGATCCGGTCTCGCCGGTGATAATGGTCACCTGATGCTTTTGAATGCTTTCGACAATCTCTCTTTTTTTAGCAATGATAGGAAGGTTTTGCGAAAATTTTACGGCGGGCGCATTTTGTTTTCTATTGCGATAGCGAGTATCGGAAAGATCGGAGATTCTTTTCAGATAGCCTAATTTTTTGAAAGCAGATTTTATGTCGGGCGTTTTATGATCTTCAATATTCTTGAGCTGACGCACAATATTATAATAATCGGCAATCATGACAGAATCAAGCTTCTGCCTGATTTGCCGGATATCGCGCTTGATGCTTTGCAACTCTTTTCTCCAGAAGATTTTATGAATGGTTTATTTCACAAGGAAAGGGATGCTGTCAATGACGGATATGCGATGCCATTCCTAAATCAGAGCGCTATTTTGATTAGCGTAGAGATAACTCTGATTCGAGTGCGCTTTGAGCCATTTTTTATATTCATCCAAGTCAGGTCCACCCAAATTGATCACGTACTCCACCCCAAATATCGCGATAACCACATAGAACTCCGCCATTTTAGAGTTGTCTGATGATGGGATTGCCAATATATCCCACTCATGGAGTACTTCGTATGGTGGTGTTCCTGGCGATGTGAAGAGCCTATTGGCCGCGTAGATTCGTCGCTTATGAATTGGCCATACAAGCCCGGGCTTTCCGCGCCGAACATAGTTACGGAGCTCATCAAGTTCTCTCTTCTCGACAATTTCTTTGTTCCAACCTGGCATGTTAATGCATCTTTCGGCCAGCGCTTCCATAGCAATTTTCGCGATGAATCGGGATGTCTCATAACTCTGCGGCGGTTCTGTAGCTGCTGGTATGAATAGCGTTCCATGGGTATGCGATTGGATTGACCGCACGAAATGAAGCTCGTTCTCACCAGGTGTGGCGCAGATCGCAAGGTGGCCGTCATCAGCAAGGTATACATCAACCTTGGAACGGCTACGTGGATAAAGGCCTGTTGCGGGGGGTATTTTCCCTCGCTTGTTTGACACGCGCATCTCGAACCGAGAGTTACGTCCGTACCATGAGTTCAGGAATGGCGCTTCAACTTCCCGAGCGATGTAATTGTTGCAACCATCGCAAACCCAGCCTGGCGGTAAAATATGTTCTGTATTCCCCAAGGATTCAGGAATTATATGTTCTTCCGATATGCTGCCTCTACTGGATGACTTACAGAAGATGCACTTCATATTTCACCCTGCCAAGAAAACGGAGAACCAATAATTATGCCTCTCTTTCCTATCTACCTGCCTTTTGTAGCTGAAGGTTCTCCTGCTGCTTTATAAATGATTCGCATCGGATATTTAAAACAAGTCTTGTTGCTTATCAAGTGGCGGATAGAAGACGCCAACAATAACAAAGGGATTTTTTGCCCACCCATGATACTGTTTAAGCGTGCCAAGAAAAAAATATAAATCCTTTTCCAAAAATTTATCAAAATATTTTTTCTCCACCATTTGCAATGCCACTTCTTCATTATTACTGCATTGCATAAGACAATTCCAATACAACATGCCGATTTCCCAATCCTCTATCATCAAAACAGATTTAGTTCCTTCATCGTCAACAAACTCATATGAAAACCGGTAAGGCAATTTGGGCACAACAGAAAATTCTTTTTCGATTTCTTCTGCTGTCTGGAAAAATGACATTTGTTTTGATTTTGCTTTTAATAAATCCCTCTTTTCTTTTGACCATTCCCTATCGGTATTCTCCCATATAAAATTAACAATTTTTTGTGGTTTAAAAATAGCCAAAGAAAGTTCATTGTTGTTTGCTTTTGATATTAATTCTTTTAACTTAGTAAAGATTGGCTGATTATTAAATATAATCTTTTTACGTTCCGACCAATTATGACTTGTGTCAACTGTGTTTAGAAGCTTTATTTTATCTATGTCTGTAACTGAATAACTTTCTGGCCGGGGGTCACTTTGATTTTTTATGAAGGGTGCTTCCATCCACTGATATTTTTTATATTGATTTTCATAATCAAGTTTACGAAACGGCATTGGATAAATCCGTATCCATGACCCGTCTTCTTGAACACCTGCTGTGCATACAAGTTCGTCGTACTTTTTGGATATTGTTGGATAGGTTTTTACAGTTATCAAGACCCTTTTCGTCTTATTCATATATTTACAACTCTGACAGCGTAATTATCTTTTATAAACTGACCGAGAATATGACGATGGCAAAAATTTGGGTCTTTTTCAAAGCAGGTTAATGCAACACGTTTTTTATCGCACAATAAGTCGAATATTTTTTTAATATACACTTTCTTTTTTGGCAGCGTTTTCTTATATTCAGTAAAGAGAGTTTTATAATCAGCCGAATCGTTAAGCTCCTTACGTTTTTCGGAAACAATACCTAACTCTGGCATATGGACATACTCAATGTTTATTTCTTGTAGCACGTTCGATAACAGTGTTTTTGAAAAACCAAATTTTCGGCTGATGGGATTGTTGCGGACATCGCAGATTAAGCGAATATCATTCTGAATTAATTTATTAATATATGCTTCAATTGTTATGCCTTCATAGCCAATTGTAAATAGTGTTTGCGATTCACGAATAGCTGTCTGTCTAATGTTTTGGATTTTTTTTAGTTCGTCTTTCGTCAACAAACGATGAGCTATTTTACTATTAATTGCGTAATAAGGGTATGATGTATAAACAGTTTTAATAAGTGCGTTTCCTCGCACATCATTATACGTCGACAGGAAACGCTTTACATCGGTATAACAATCTATAAGCTTTGGATATTTATTGACAAGTTCGATATTCTTGTCCTTAATCGATATCCATCCCTGTTTTTGCATGATGTGCATATCTTCATTTGCCTGAAATGAATAACAACCATAATGATAGGGAACGAAGTCATAATAATTAATTTTATATTTTTGCTGAAATAAAAAAATTAACTTTTGGAGGTCTATCTTTGATAAAGGCTCTCCTGCAAGCTTTATGAATATCAACATAAATTTTTGGCGCTGGAAATTTGGATATTGTATGGCCATTATTCTATTCCCTATTTGCAATGCTTCTATTGATGTTAACTATAAGAAAAGCATTCTTGTATGTCAATGAAATCTTGTAGCTTAAGGGCTGTTTATTATGAAAAATTTTAAATCCGCGAAAATCCGGGGGACACCTTACCGGTTTTTTATATCTTCACTCAAGTATAACACAGTCAGAAGATAACGTTACTTCCATTTTGGTAAGGCAGGGAGAAGGCTCCTTGCCGATATCAGGTTTCCCCGCACAGAGTGCTTAGTTCTCTCCGTACCACTTCAATCAACGCATCCTTGTTCTCCAGAGTGTAAGCCGAGGCGTCAATCGGTTTGCCGATATGAATGTCCACCTGTTGATCCAGGTAGAAATCCCACGTCTTGGCCGGCAGGACTTTTTCCGAACCCCGGATGCCGACCGGTATAATCTGCGCGCCGGTTTCGATAGCCAGGATGAAACCGCCTTTCTTAAACGATCCCAACCGGCCGGTTCGCGAGCGCGTACCTTCCGGAGCGATCCAGAGAACAATTCCATCCTCCATCTTTTCACGCGCCGCATGGAGATCCTTTTTGGCCTGCTCGATGTTATGGCGATCGATGAAAATGAATTCGCCCGCCGCCATCCCGCGTCCCCACAAAGGGATCCTGAACAGTTCTTTTTTGGTGAGCATGCGGATGCTGCCCGGCAGCGAAAGAATCGTCAGGGGAATATCGTAGAGACTGCGGTGATTCGACATGATGATGTAGCGTTTGCCCGATTCGATGCGAATATTAAAGGGATCAAAAACCGTCTTTTTGATGCGTGCCGCATTGAGAAGACCATTGGACCACCAGGTCAAAAGACCGTCTCCGTCTTTTCTTGGATACCCGCCCTTGATGACCGACCAGTACAGCACGATGAGCGTAATTCTCAGCGTCACATAGACACTGACGATCATGATCAGGATTTTTCGGATCAAAGAGGCTTTCATGATATTTTAATTCCCTTTTTAGAGTCGATATAGTTTCACCGCAAAGAATCTTACGAATGACGGCTTTAAATTAGACCCTCTTTTATCCCGCTCGGCGCTGCCTTGGGGATAATTTAATGAGCCTTGATTTTCCGAAACGAAGTGTCCGGAAAAACTTAGAGCGAATTATCCCGCCACCGTTAGGTGGCAGGGACGAGCTTCAGCATGTTCCACTTCTGAAGTTTGGGACTCTGATCCCACTCCACTGCGTTTCGGGGATAATTCCCAATAGCCGTTGGCTATTGGATAATTCGACTAACAAACTTTAATGCGCTACGCTTCTATAATTTGGGTCTCATTAAAACATCGGCTTATTAAGGTCATTTAAAAATACGATTTCGGAAAGCGGCTTGCGCGGCGGCCCTGCTTTCGGTTCCGTGGCCGGTCTGCCGATCGGGATGACAGCATAGACTTTATGACCTTCGGATACAGCAAGAATTTTTTCACAGGCTTCATGGTTCATTAAACCCACGACCACCGTGCCAAGTCCCAGTTCGTGGGCTTTCAGACAGAGGGTTTGCACGGCGATGCCCAGATCGAAAAATTCCCAGTGGGGAATGGAGGTTACCTCTTTCCCGTCATAGCAGCCGGAAATGGTCGTTTTCGCGCAGGCGACGTTGATAGCGCTGATGAGATGCGTCAACGCGTTGCTTGATCCGGCTCAGTGTTTTGAAGAAAGCTTTTTTGTCTTGTATTTTATTCAGCTCGATATCATTGATCTCACGAACAAGGAAAGGATAGTCTGTCACCATGATCTGGTCGATGCGTTTCTTGATTTGCCGAATAATTTGTGCGTTAATGCTCAAATCTTTTCTCCGTCATGTGGCTGCCTGCTTTATTTCACATGGAGATGATGGCTGTCAATGACGGATGTGGTAAAAATTGAAGGCTTATCCTAGCCGTGCGGTAAGTAGAATTCGTCTGCAAATCCACAGTATTGGGCAGCCATAAGCATTGAGAATTACGGGTTAAAAGTTGTAATGCATGGTTCCGCTGCTTTTGGCGTGATGACTGCAAAGCCTGTGGAAAATATCTCTTGACTATTAATCTGTAATGTGACCAATTGACAGACAAAGCAAAATCTATTGTGTTTATATTATCAAATGTTGAACCTTTCTTAAGTTAAACCTTTCCTAATAGACAAGACACGACCACCAACGCTTCGGAGAGCATGGTGTTTTTTCGCTTTAAGCGGCAGCGAGCTTTTTTAAAGCTCCAGAGGTAAGGCAAACAAGCCCCTCACTTTTTCCTTCCTTCTCAACCAGGAGACGGATGGGGGTGATTTTGATGCTTTGTGGGGCCCCATCGGGGAATATAGAAACAAGAAGTAATAAAAAAGAAAGGTGAACAAAATGAACAAAAATTTGTATGTAGGCAATCTGTCTTATAAGATCTCGGATGATGATCTTAAAGCTAATTTTAGCGAGGCAGGAGAAGTTATCTCCGCGTCAATCATTAAAGACAAGTTTACAGGCCAATCAAAAGGATTCGGTTTTGTCGAAATGAAAACGGACGAAGGCGCGACGGAAGCCATTAAACAATTCAACAACGGCATGCTTGATGGCAAGGCAATTACCGTTAACGAAGCAAGGCCAAAGAAAGAATTCAGCGCAGGCGCCAGAGGCGGCGGCAACCGCAGCGGTGGTGGATTTAACAGAGGTCCCAGAAGCGGTGCCGGAAGATACTAGTGAGACTCCAAGATGACAAGCAAAGCGCAGTCAGATTGGTAAGTCGAACTATTCCCGAAGCGTAACGGGATAAGGGTTTAAAAGAAATATTATAAATAAAGAGCAGAAGACTGTTTGCTATAAATCTTCTGCTCTTTTGTTTCTTTGATATACTTTGATATAAATTCCAAATTGTTAATATCTATAAAAACAAGTGAGTTGAAGAAAGGAAAAACATGAAAAAAGAAGATTGCATACTCTTTAGTGGCGGAGCTCAGGGAGCGGAAGCGGAATTTGGCGCAAACGCAGAGAGCTTTGGAATTGAAGAAGTAAATTTTACATTCAACGGACACAGCATCGTCCGCAAACGGGGATTGCGTGTCCTCAATCATGAAGAACTGAAAAATGGCGATGTGAGTCTGGAATATGTGTCAAAATTAATGAATCGTCGTTACACGGATAATGAGACTTTCCGAAAGATTCTCCAAAGTATCTGGTATCAGATTAACAACGGTCAGGAAATTTTTGTTATCGGCGAAATACTCGACGATAAAACTGTCAAAGGCGGCACCGGCTGGGGCGCAGAATTCAGCAAAATATGCAACAAGCCATTGTATGTTTTTGATCAAAAGAGAAACAAGTGGTTCACCTGGAATAAATTGGAATGGGTGGAGAGNNGGCAAGAAAGCAATCAAAGAATTATTCGTACGATCTTTTTCTTAATAAATGAGCGTGTAAATCTGACTGTGTAAATGGTTGTTATCTTATCTCAAACCATTTACACAAAATTATATACATCCCCGCTGGTAGCGCGGCATGATTTAAAACATCGACTTATCAAGGTTATTTAAAAATACGATTTCAGAAAGCGGTTTGCGCGGCGGGCCTGCTTTCGGTTCGGTGGCCGGTCGGCCGATTGGAATGACGGCATAAACTTTATGACCGTGAGGAACGGCCAGAATTTTTTCACAGGCTTCATGGTTCATTAAACCGACGACGACGGTACCCAGTCCCAGTTCATGGGCTTTCAAACAAAGGGTCTGCACGGCAATGCCCAGATCGAATATTTCCCAGTTGGGAATTGAAGTGACCTGTTTCCCGTCATAGCAGCCGGAAATGCCCGTTTTTGCGCAGGCGACAATCAAAGCCGACGCTGTCAGCGAACATTTTGTGGCCGGATTTTTTTCGGAATAAGTTCCGGCTATTTTTTCCATCAGTGCTTTGTCGCGAACCACGATGAATTCCCAGGTCTGGGTATTGGCCCAGGAAGGCGACCAGCGCACGGCTTCAAAGATTTGTTTGAGTTCTTCATCGGTGACGACATCGTCGGTAAATTTTCTGACGCTTCTGCGTTTTAAGATGGTTTCCTGAAGTTCCATAATGTAATCCCCCTTAATTTTTATCTGTTACCAGGAATGATCCTACCGGATTTTTGAATTATTTTGTACTGGCAATTTTGTTTTCAAATATTTTTCTGGCCTCTTCAGCAACCGCAGCAACAGAAAAATTTCTGTTTCTGTAATCGGGCTGAAGAGAACCGATTAATTCCACTTTTATCTCGTTGATCTCGCGCGTGTTAAAAAGAAAGTGACCGGGTTGAAACAGTTTGTTGGTTCCCCTGATTAAAATGAGTTTCAATGGCGCATTACAGTAGCGGGCAATCGTAAAAACGCCTTTGTTGAAAGGCGCAAGATTGCCCTCTCGGCTCCGGGTGCCCTCCGGAAAAATAAATAAAACACCGCCCGATGACAGATGTGCCTTGATATCTTCCAGATTGTTGATCATGGCCGCGCCCATCATGGTGTCGGATCCGGAGGAAATATACCCGTAGTTTTTCAAAAACCAGCCGAAGATGGGAACTTTGAAAAAAGTATGCTTGACGATGGTTTTCTGCTGTCTGAAAAGGGATACTAGCAGGATGGGGTCGAGATAGGATAAATGATTGCAGACGATCACCGAGGAATGAATTTTCCGCACATCTTCCGGAATGATAAATTTTGTCCCGGGCACGAGCAGTTTTGTCAAAGCAAAGAATATTTTTAAATGGATATGGTTTAGTCTCTGCAATGCCGCGGCGCGGTTTTTCGCAAAAACGTAAACGGGCAGATATAAAAACAGTAAAATAAAAAGGTATCCGAACATGAAATAGAACCACAAAATCAGTGTTACGGATAAATCAAACACAAAATGAAAAAAGCGGGACAGAAGCATCTTCATCTCAGGAAAACTTTTTAATCATCAGCATGGTGTTGACGCCACCGAAAGCGAAATTTTGAATGGCTGCCGTTTTTACCGGATGATCCGTCAATTTTTGTACATGTTTTAACATGGCGCAGCGTTCATCAATTTCTTCCAGATTCAACGTCGGCGCAATGAAGCCTTCCTGCATCATATACAGCGTCATAATGGTTTCGATGGCGCCACAGGCGGCCATGGTATGGCCGGTATAGCTTTTCAACCCGATGACGTAAGGATTATTGCCAAAAACGGCGTTGATAGCCTGCGCTTCGATAATATCGCCCATCTTGGTGGCAGTGGCGTGCGCGCTGATCAGGTCAATTTCATCCGGATTAATCCGGGCGGTTTCCACGCCGAGCTTGAGCGTGTTGTTGATGCCCGTCAGGTTAGGCAAAATCATATCGCCGCCGTTGTTGTTGCAGGCAAATCCGATGACTTCGCCTAAAATATTCGCGCCGCGCTTTTTGGCATATTCATATTCCTCCAGCATGACCGCTCCCGCGCCTTCGCCCACCACCAGACCGTCGCGGTCTTTGTCAAACGGACGGGGTGTTTTATGCGGTGTGTCATTGAATGCAGTGGAACAGGCCAGCAGA
This sequence comes from Syntrophaceae bacterium UBA6255, assembly GCA_002441205.1. Taxonomy (GTDB): domain Bacteria; phylum Desulfobacterota; class Syntrophia; order Syntrophales; family Smithellaceae; genus Smithella. The sequence goes on from DJVN01000172.1 coordinate 10,014, forward strand.
TTATCAAAAACGGCTACTGTGATGGTGTCGTATTCATCGGCGCCACCGCAGAGCATCGCGTCCTGCATGCCGAATTTTACGGATTCGTAGCCGTAACCGATTGACTGCGAACTGGTCGTACAGGCGGTCCCCGACGATATCACCCGTCCGGTAATGCCGAACATCTTGGTAATATTGACGGCGGTGGTATGCACCATGGATTTCAGATAATCCACCGCGCCGATTTCCTTGACCGCTATTTTATCCTGAGCACCGAAAAAGATCCTGTAAATATTTCTCTGAACGGTCGGCGAGCCGTGAATGGAACCGAAGGCCACTCCCAGTCTGCCGGATGTGATAAAATCTTCGCTCAGTCCGGATTGTTCCAATACTTCCCTGGCGACCTGGCAGGCGTAATAGGCCACCGGTCCCATGGTTTTGCGGTGATTCCGTTTGAAATCGTATTCCACGGGATAATCCACCGTCCCGTAAACTTTGGAATGAATATAGGGGCTGAGAAATTCTTCTTCGCGCAACCGTTTTACGCCGGAGATGCCGTTTAACAGACTTTGAACGATTTGATCTTTGCCGTGCCCGATGGGCGTAATGGCGGACATGCCTGTGATAACAACTCTGCGTTCCATAATATTTTATGCCGGTGAAAAAATGTTTCGTTTTCTCGCGATCTTTTCAATATAGTCGCAAATCTGATTGATCGTGCGGATACTGATGGCCTGTTTTTTTTCTTCCTGGGTTATTTCTGTTTCCAGAAACGTTTCTATCGCCAGGAGAAGCTCGATAGCATCAATGCTGTCGAATTCGTAAGTCTCGCGCAAATCAGCATCCATATCCGGATTTTCGATTTCAAATTCCCGCTGAAAAACATTTATTACTTCGCGTTCAATTTCCTGACGTGTCATTTTGTCTGATGTAACCTTCTGAATTTATTTTTGTGACCTTTAGCAAATATCGCTCTGCTTTTCAATGATATTTAGCACTTATCCCATTTTATCTCTTGAACAAATCTTTTTTGACCGATGATTTGTCTCACCGCATTGAAAGAACCAAGCAGACATCCCATAACTCCCGGAGCTATAGCGTTTTGTCCCGCCAGGCATAGACCGGGAATCGGCAGATTATTTAACGACATTGCCTTCAAAAGCTGACGCGACGAACGCATGACGCCATAACAGGCGCCTTCAGGTGCGTTTACATAATCCCTGACGGTAAGAGGCGTATAAACATCCAGAATCTTCGCGTCATGCAGATTGCCAAAAATCTCTTCCGCTTTTTTCAGCAAATTTCTGGCGACGCCCATTTTCTTTTCTTCGTAATCTTTGCCCCTTTTGCCGGAAACGGTATTTTCCCATTGACTCCAGTCACTGTATAAAGATTTTGTGATCAGGGAAAGCAAATTTGAGCCGGATGAATTGCCGCATCGTAATTGATAAAAAATCCCGTCAGAAATCATGCCGTTTTCATCTCTACGGAGCCGGTAAATATTGTGATTGATTTCCGGATGCATCGCGGAATTGACACTGATATTGACGCAAATTACTCCTTCGGTTTCCCTCAATCCACGTATCCGTCGGAGATAAGATTCGCGCAAAGCATTCTCTTCAAGCAATTGAAGCAATACCTTTGGATGAATCGTGGCAACAACAGCGTCCGCGTCAAGAACTTCGCCTGATTCTAAAACCACGCCTGTTACTTTGCCGTCAACCAGCAATATTTTTTTAACGCCATTATTCAGAACAAGCTTCCCGCTCAGTTCCTCAAAACGACGCACAAAAACATCCGTCATCTTGCTACCGCTTTCCTTCAGTCTCCATGAAGAAAAAAGATAGCTGGCTAAAACCATATGATGGAAAATGACCGGGCAATCGTTCAGCGGCACACCAATCAGATTGCAGGGGACGCCTAAAACGGCACGTAATGACGGGGATACCTTCAGTGAATCAAGCCATTCTCCCATAGGCTGATAATAGTCCATGTTCTGAAAGGGGTCGCCCTGATTGAGCAAAAAAGAGGGGTCCATCATGCGCCGGGAAATTTCGCGTAGATTGATCATGATGGCGTCCAGAGCGGCGGTTTCCTGCGGAAAAGTATTTTTTAAACTTTTTTCCAATGCGTCAATGCTCGTGGGCAAATCGAACGTCAAATCATCAAAAATATAACGATCAATGATTTCTTCTTGTCCCATCGGAGCAAACAATTCGTTCACCGGTATCCCCAACGCCCTGAACATTTTGCCCAGCGGCTCTTCTTTGCCCAGCGCGCCGACATAATGCACACCAACGGGACAATCAAATCCTTCACGACGGTAAGAACGCATCAATCCACCGGGTAAATGATTTTTTTCTATGATCGTTACGCGGAAATTCAACCGTGATAGAATAATGCCTGCGCTCAAGCCTCCAACGCCGGAGCCGATGATAATAATATTTTTTCCTTCTATGGGATTTCGCATTGAGGGTTTCCTTGAATGTTTTACTTGTATTCATTAGCCTTATAGAAGTCAATAAAAATTCCAGTTGAATGGTTAAAAATGTATTGACACAAGAAAATGTTCTTTCTATACTCCGGTATCCCCAACGATACGGTTTCATTAAAAAATACCATGGGAGTATATCTTAAACGAACAAGACAAACATCATTGCGTTTGCGGTAGTCGCCTCCGGGCAAAAATGTGGACCGCGCGAGGACATTACCGACACGATTGCAAAACAAGTATTGGGGTATGATTTTAGAATATCTTGAAAATTTTTGTTATAAACTTTACGAGCCGCCTCGACGCCTATGAAGATTTACCTGAAAATCATCATGCAATATCCGGCGACCCTGATCTAACAGCCAGTTCTTTTTAAAGAGATTTCTGTATCATGGAAAAAATCGGCAATTACATTCTACGGGAAAAAATCCTTGAAACAAAAAATTCGATCATTTACCGCGGGCATAAGAAAAATGCATCGCAACCGCTTATTATCAAATGCCTGAAAACCACCCATTCAACCCCTTCAGAAATAGCGCGTTTTCGGCAGGAATACGAGCGGATTAAAAAACTTGATATCAAGGGTGTCATCAAAACCTTTGATGTTCTTCATTATAAAGAAGGGTTTGTATTGTGCCAGGAAGATTTTGTCGGCATCCCGATAAAACACCACCTGGAGAAAAAAGAAATCCTTGATTTAAAGTCATTTTTGAAAATTTCGGCCAATATTACTGACGCACTTGGAAACATCCACGCCAGTGGAATCATTCACAGAGCGATAAACCCCAACAATATTTTAATCAGTCCGACAACGGAAGAAATTAGAATAACGAATTTCGGTATATCAGCGATCATTACTCATGAGAACGACGAGGTCTACAATCCTGATTTCATAAACGGCACCTTGGCGTACATGTCTCCCGAGCAGACGGGAAGAATGAACAGGACGGTTGATTACCGGACAGATCTCTACTCGTTCGGAATTACCCTGTACGAGATCATCACGGGCGTGCTGCCACTCAAATCTCAAGACCCGATGGACCTCATCCATGCGCATATCGCGACAATGCCGATGCCGCCGGCCAGGCTTGATTCCCATATGCCGGTGATTATTTCGGACATTGTTATGAGGCTTCTGGCCAAGAATCCGGAAGAACGGTATCAGAACGCCTTTGGTCTTGAGGCGGACTTCAGACAGTGTCTCAAACAGCTTGAAGAAAAGAAAAAAATAACGCCATTCGATTTAGGGAAACATGACATATCCGACCGGTTCATCATCCCGCAAAAGCTTTTCGGCCGGGAAAAAGAAATCGGGGAATTGATATCGAGCTTTGAAGAAGCCGCCAACCGTGAAAAGGGCATTTCTGTCACGGTTGTCGCGGGAGCGCCGGGCATCGGCAAGTCCGCGATGGTGAATGAGATCCATAAGCCGATTGTGGCGAAGAAGGGATATTTTATTTCCGGGAAGTATGAACAGTTCAGGAGAGATAAACCATACAGCGCCATTATTCAGGCTTTTCAGGTCCTCGTAAAACAAATATTGTCGGAAAGCGAAGAGAGAATCAACCTCTGGAGGGATAATCTTTTAAGTGCGCTGGGGGATAACGGGAAAGTCATTACCGATGTGATTCCGGAAGTCGAATTGATAATCGGCACCCCGCCCGATTTGCCCATGCTGGGTCCCGAGGAATCCAAAAACAGGTTTAATTTTGTCTTTGAAAAATTCATGAAAGTGTTTCCGCAGAAGGAGCACCCGGTTGCTTTGTTTCTTGACGACTTGCAATGGGCGGACAGGGCAAGTCTTCAATTTATGAAAAACATAATGCTTGGCGATATCCATCATCTCTTTCTGATATTTTCGTACCGGGATAATGAGGTGGATGAAATGCATCCCGTGACGGATTTTCTGAAGGAAGCCGAAAAGAACAATATAAAGGTCGACAGGATAACGCTCGGCCCACTGAAAGAGAAGGAAGTCACCGATCTCATCGTCCATTTTTTGAGGTGCTCGGAAGCAAGAGGCTTCGGGCTTGCCGGACTTGTACAGAAAAAAGCCGGCGGTAATCCTTTCTTTGTAAATCAGTTTCTGCATACACTCTATAACGAAAAGATGATTGTTCATAAGGGAGCTAACGGCTGGCAATGGGATGTCGGCGAGATCAGCCGGATGAAAGTGACGGACAATCTGGTGGAAATGATGGCGGGAAAGATTGGCAAGCTGTCGCCTGGCACGCAGGATGTTCTGAAAATCTGCGCGTGCATCGGCAACCGGTTTGAGTTGGAGACGCTGGCCGCTCTCAGAAATACATCCGTTGATTCGGCTCTGGCCGATCTTACTGAAGCAATGAACGAGGGTATGGTGAGCCGGATCGGTGATTTATATGTCTTTCATCATGACCGGATTCACGAGGCGGCGTACTCGATGGTGGCGGAAGCGGAAAAGTCGGCACTGCATTACAGGATAGGAAAGCACATCCTTAAAACGACCGATGAAAAAGAATTACAAAACAGGATATTCTACATCGTCGATCAACTGGATCTCGGCGTCGCAATGATAAAGGACAAGGGTGAACAGAAAGAGGTCGTGCTTCTGAATCTTCAAGCCGGGAAAACGGCGAAAGCTTCGGCTGCGTACGCGCCGGCTTTCAATTATCTGAAAAGCGGAATTGCTCTTTTGGAAGAAAATCCGTGGACGAATCAGTATGATCTCACTCTCGACCTGTATACAGAGTCCACGGAAGCCGCCTATCTGATGGGTGATTACGATAAAATGAATGAACTGGCGGAAGTTGCGCTGGGGTATGCGAAAACGACACTGGAAAAGGTGAAGATATATACGTCGCGGATTTATGCCTGCATCGCGCGGGAGGACTATCAGGGCGCGATAGATATGGCGTTGCCTGTCGTAAGGCTCCTTGGTGTACGTATTCCCGATAAACCGAAGAAGGTTCACGTCGGTATTGAATTAATGAAACTGAAGTTCAGGCTTCTCGGGAAAACCCCCGAAAGTCTGCTCGATTTTCCGAAATCGGACGACCCTGAAATGATCGCGCTGGGAAAGATTCTGGCGAGCATGGGACATGCGGCGTTTTATACCGACCCCAATTTACTCGCCTTTATAATATTAAAAGCATTCGGGCTGATGTTCAAATACAACCATTTGGTTCCTGAAAACGCTTTCGCGTTTGCCGGTTTTGGAATCGTGCTGGCGGCCGGACTCTTTGATTTTAAGGGAGCTATCAAATTTGGAAAACTGGGATTGAAGCTTGTGGAAAAACTTGGCGCCAGGGATCAGGAAGCAAAAACGATCTTTGTCTATAACGCCCTGGTGAGGCACTGGAAATATCCCATGAAGGAAAGCATTGAGCCGATGCTGGAGGGCTACAGAATCGGGTTGGAGACAGGCGATCTGGGATTTGCAACATTCAATCTCTATTTCACGGAAGTGCATCAAATATTTACCGGCAGGGAGCTTTCCGAATTGGAGAAATACATGCAAAGAAACAACAAAGGAATCGCCGGACTGAAACAGGGACACACGCTGACCCTGCAATCGCTGACCTGGCAGGCTGTCCTGAATTTGCTGGGACGTTGTGATAACCCTGTGGAATTGACGGGCAAGGCAACGGAAGGAGAAAGCCTTCTGCCTTCATGGGAACAGTCCGGAAACCGCGCCGCTCTTTCCGTGTACTGGTTTGTAAAATTGATCATGTGCTCTGTATTCAACGAATACAAGATGGCCCTCAAGGCCTCTGATGAATTCAGAAAATATATGGATGCCCAGCAGGGAGTGCTGATTAACAAATACGCCGTTGTGCTGGATGCCGTAGCGAGACTTATGGCGTATAAAGAGGCTTCTTTCTTTAACAAAATAAGGCACCGCGTATTGATCGGAATCGACCAACTCAAGATGCGGGCATGGGCAAAAAGCGCCCCCATGAATTGTTCATACATGTATAATTTAATGCAGGCTTTATACATTTGGATTATTCATGAAAATCTGGAAAAAGCGGAAAAATATTTTGAGCTGGCCATTAAGCAATGTAGAGAATATGAAAACTTTGTCGTGGAGGGAATTGCCTCGGAGATTATTGCGGGGATATACCGTTCGATCGGGGATGAGAAAAAAGCAAAGCATTACATGGCCGAAACCCACGCCTGTTATTCCAAATGGGGAGCGACAGGCCTGCTGAACAAGATAACGAAAATGTACCCGGATTTGATGCCCTCTGAATCAAGTCTTTCCCTGGAAGAGGAAGCAACAACCTCCACAAAAATAAAAGGTGATATGTCGGTTGCGCTTGACCTTTCCACGGTTATGCAGGTTTCCCAGGTTATTTCGAGTGAAATCATGCTGGAACGGCTTCTGCAAAAAGTCATGCACATGTCCGTCACCAGCGCCGGCGCCCAGCGAGGGTATCTGATTCTGGAATCGGAGGGGAAATTAATCATCGAGGCGAGCGAAGATATTGACAGCGATGAAACGAAAGTCATGCAATCCATGCCGCTTCAGGAATGCGCCGACATTTGTCAGGCCATTGTCAACTACGTCCATCACAGCGGGAAAGACGTCATCCTCGGGAATGCCGCCCAGGAGGGGCCCTTTACGGACGATTCCTACATCATTCGCACACAGCGCAAATCCATTCTGTGTACTTCTATTATGAATAAGGGTAAGATATCCGGTATCATTTACATGGAGAACAATCTGAGCGTGGATGCCTTCACACCGGAACGTCTGGAGATTCTCCGGATCATTTCCGCTCAGGCCGCCATATCCATAGAAAATGCCAAACTTTTTGAAATGGCCACGACACTGGAAAACATTGAAGACGGCTATTTTGAAATTGATCTTGCCGGGAACTATACTTTTTTTAATAACGCGGTATGCCAGATCCATGGTTACTCCAAAGAGCAACTGATGGGGATGAACAACCGGCAGTATACGGATAAAGAAACCGCCAAAAAAGTTTACAAAGCTTTTAACAGTGTCTACAAAACGGGACAACCTCTCAAAGGGACGGATTGGCAGATTATCCGGAAAGACGGAACGAAAAGACATGTTGAGATATCCATCCTGCTGCAAAAAGATTCATCCGGAAAACCGATTGGTTTTAGAGGAGTCGTCCGTGACATCACCGAGCGCAAAAATATGGAAGCTAAACTTCAGCAGACACTGGAAAGCCTGAGCAAAGCGTATGACAGCACCATTAAAGTGATGGTATCAGCAGTAGAGGTGCGGGATCCTTATACGGCACTTCATCAGGTCAGATCAGCGGATATCGCCAGGGATATTGCAGCGGAAATGGGATTGCCACAGGATAAAATCGATGGCATCCGCATGGCAGGAGCCATTCACGATATCGGGAAATTATCCATACCTCCTGAGATATTGACCAAGCCGGCCAAGCTCACAAGTGTTGAATTCGCTTTGATCAAAGAACACTCCCGCAGTGGATACGAAATATTGAAAAATGTGGAATCACCCTGGCCGCTCGCGCAAATTGTTCATCAACATCATGAACGGATGGACGGTTCCGGCTACCCAAGAAATCTGAAAGGAGATGAAATTTTGCCGGAAGCGCGAATTCTGGCTGTGGCCGATGTCATGTCTTCCATGGTTTCTCACCGTCTCCATCGTCCTTCTTTGGGTATTGAAGCGGCGCTTGAAGAAATTGAAAAAAATAAAGGAACTCTTTATGACAATGCTGTTGTGGACGCCTGCTTGAGATTGTTTCGTGAAAAAGGTTACAAGTTTACATAAAGCGAATCTGATTTTATAAAAATTAATTCTTGATCTTTTTTACCTACCCTTTTCAGAGAGTTTTTCAGACAGTTAAACGTTAGGAAAAATACATTATTGATTTTTTTCTTGACAAAAACATTAAAAGTAATATGTTAAGGGCCAATCGATTGGTACGTTTCTGATTCTCGCCTGTACGTTTTCTGTCTATAAGAGATCCACGGACAAACGACAATGCGTTTTTGAATGCGGTCGCGTGGATTGCACATCATCGTTAAATTATCGTAAAAATTTTAGAAAAATTTATCTGGAGGATTTTATGAAACGTATTGTTAGCTATAAACGATTGTTTTTTATATTCTTTTCAATTGTGGCCGTGGGATGTCTCTCGGCCTTATCGGCAGTTGCCGCTCCACAGGCAGGTCCTGACGGCATGGCTTTTTACGAAAAGCCATCCACGATACCGGCCACTCACGGCACACTGATCCGGTACCGCACATCAACATCCGTTCCGCCAGGCGGACCATCATGCTACTCGTGGACGATCATGTATGCTTCACAGGATGCACTGGGACAGCCAAATGTGGTTACCGGTACGGTATTGGTGCCGAAGTCTTTATATAATTACGGCCTCACTGCGCGTCCCATTATCAGTTACGCGGTCGGCACACACGGCCTCGCCCAGAGTTGGGCGCCTTCGATTCAGCTCGAAAACGGGACCGATTACGAAAACTCCAACATCAATGCGGCACTTAACATGGGCTATGCCGTTCTGGTCACCGATAATCCCGGTTACACCAACGGCGACGTGCCTTCCTATATGGTGGGTAAAGCCCAGGGTAAGGCCGTCCTGGATATCGTTACGGCGGCACTACAGATCCCTAATATTTCTCTCAAATCATATGCGAAAGTCGGTATCTGGGGGTACTCCCAGGGCGGACAGTCGGCAGCATGGGCAGGCCAGCTGCAGTCTACCTATGCATCGGGTATTAAACTGGCCGGTGTCGCGGCAGGTGGAGTCCCCGCCGAGTTGTTTGCCGTCGGGGAATACCTGGACGGCAATAATGGTTCATCCTTCCTGCTGGAAACCTGCATCGGACTGAACAGCCAGTACCCGGATGAAATTCTTCTTTACGATCGGATAAATTCCAGTGGCGCGGAAGCCATTGACAGGGGCTTGTCCATGGGGGTATTCGAGGCACTGTTTGCTTTCATGAATACTCCGCTTTCCAACTTTACTAAATACGGCGAAAACTCCGATGAAATTTTTTCGATACCGGAAATCGCTGCAGTGGTCAATGCGCAGGAACTCGGAAAAACAAAAATCAAGGTGCCCGTTTTCCTGTATCACGGCACCGGCGATGAATTTATTCCGCTGGAACAGGCGCTGAATCTCAAAGAAAAATACTGCAGCCTGGGCGTCAATACATCTTATATGGTTTATCCCGGCGAGCATATCACCACGCAATTCCAGGCCGCACCACAGGTGCTTGCTTGGTTGAAAGACCGGTTCAATGGAAAAATTGCGATCAGCACCTGCAAAACCTCCAATCCACGGCCTGTTTCCACGGCCAATCCTGTTGACGGCGACTTCCTCTTTTCTCTCGATAACTGGACGCTCGATGGAACGATCAAGCTGAAAACACTGATGACGAAAGTGGTTCTGCCGGAGGGATCAACATTCTCTGCTGAAACCAATATGACAAACAACACGATTACCGGCGGCATGTCTATCCCGGAATTCAGCTACTATATTTATGCATTCGGCATGCTTCCGCTGCAAGTGACACTGAAGATTGTCCCCGCGGGACCGATGACAGGCACAGCCTCCCTGGATAATAATGGAATTCTGCATATCAACGGGCATGTGTACGCGGATATCTATCTCAAAGAGGCAGGAGAACTGGGTATCGGGATTCCCTTCTCACTGAAAACCAAGACGCCGGTTGACTTCCCCATCGTCTTCGACGGACCTGTGTCGTCACTGGGCGACGGCAGTCTGACATTCACGGGTACCACGACCTTCCCGGACATGGTCGAAAACGGGATCATTATCAATGCCTTGTTTTCAAGTTTGATGTCCGGTCCGGGGCAGGAATTCACGTTCACCGTGACTCCGCCGGCACCGATAAAGTGGTAATTTTTATAATTTAGGATAAAATATTGTTCTCAGCTCCGATCTTGCCACCATATGGTGACTTGATCGGAGCTGAATTTTAGTAATGATCGTATTGCGTGATTTTTGAACAGTGAAAAAGCATCAAGGAGATTTCTTTAATGTCCCAGATTGACATGAATAAAAAAAAATCCAAAACAAAAATAATGATTGTCATGCTCATCGCCGGTGCTATAATCATTACAGGCTTTCTGTACAGGTATTACAGAAATACCGAGGAGTCTGCTCCAGCAATGCAATCGCCCGTGTTCAATATGTCTGAGAAAGAAGTCATAGATGGCCAGAAAGTCGCAGCCGTGGCGGCTATTCCGGGAAAGACGGTTTCCGGTACGGTAACAGAACGTCCGGATTATGTGTCCGAAATGGAGTGGCAGGTCCTGCAAAACGTTGCCCGGCAAAATCCTGATGTTAAATTAACCGACCTGGTCAACAAAATGTTGTTTATCAAAAAAAAGCAGGCCTGGCTTGATGCCGGGGAAAACACAGACCAACGCAGGCAACTGGCGAGGCAATTGCTGGATATGATTCCACAGCAATTGACCATCGAGGCCATTGATGCAAAAACGGCAAAGGAAATGGAGGCTGAATTGAAAGATGACCTGAAATAAACGCATTCGTTTATTCTTGGATTCAGCAGATTTGAATACTTTCATTTCATCAAATACTTTTTACAATTAAGTGAACTTTTTTCTTTTTATTTTTTTACCGGCTGGGCTTCAAAGAAAGGTAGCAGCAGAAAAGCATCAAAGGTTTTTTCTTCCTGCAGTTCATTGAGCGAATAAATATTTTTGTCTGTCTTGTTAATGGAACTGATGCGTTTTTTAGGAGCGCCCGGTGTCCTCACCGTGGTTTTCAGAAATTTGTGACACGTGATTCCTGACGGCGCAGCCGGAATGCGAATCCGTTCAGCCGTCTTTCGTCGATCGGGGACCCGTCGTTGTAAACGAAGAGCATCGGAATTTGCCGCTGATGTCTGAGCAGGCTTTCTGCAATCAATGCCGGTCCGCAACCCCACGGTCCGACAATCACGATGCCGTCGGAAATCGCCTCATCCCAGTGATGAATAACGCTCCCCACCGTTATCGGAGCTTCGCCTCTTGGATGCCGGTCGATTATAGGTTTTGCCTTTTCAAGCATTTCCGGAACATCGGACGTGGGCAGCCAAGGATTTTGTCCCCGGGCAATATCGTAGAACCGTTTTCTGGATTTCGGCATGAGTATCTTCGCCATGGAATTCATGAAATATCCCTGAGGCATGTTAAACAACTCAGCAGAACGTTCTTCAACAAGATATTCGGCCAAGGCCCATAGCGGCTCAACGATCACCCGCATTCCGCGGGCATTGAGCCGCCGGATGATGCTGTCACTTCCGAAATCATCCAGGCGCAGATAGATGTCGCCGGTAAGGAAAATCGTCCGGAGAGATTTTTTATCCGGCTGACGCTCCCGGAAAGATGCAAACTGTGCCGAGGCGCGATGAATAAGTTGCTCGAAAAGATCAGCGCCCTGGCTCTCTTCAAGGCTTCCGGCGATAATTCGTCCAACCGTCCCCATCTTTGAGATAATTCCGGAGAAGCTTCTTTCAGCGGGCTTCTCCAGTATCCGAATAAGTTCATTGCAATATTCCTGATAGATCCGGTCGACATCACCCGCTTCGGATTCATAGGGTCGGTGATACGCCGCAAACTGGTTGAGGAGATTCCACACAAGCGTTCCTGTATAGAACCGGCTTATTAATCCCGGGCACTCTATTTCAGCGGCAACGTGGCGCAGGACGACTCGATCTGAAAGGCCCATTTTTTCGACGGACATTTGGTCCTTCATTGAGAAGTTACAGGTGCGACAGGCGCCTCTGCCGCTGAGCTCAAGCAGCACGGTACGTTTTTCGGGGGGATTGTCATCGAGGTATTTCCGAAACGATCCCCAGATAAGCTGATAGGCAAGGCACTCCTTGCCGGAACAGTCTCTTCTTCCCGCAGCCAGTGACACCGGCGACGTGGCGACTGCCGGAACCGCGTCATAACCCCATGATCGATAGACAGCCGCCATAATCGGAGCTGTCTGGTCGCCCATGGTGAAGACCACGAATTTTGAATCTTTTTCCAACGTAAGCGCTGGACGTTCAAGTTCTTCAAACAGTTTGAGCCTTCCCGGTTCAACGGGAACCGGACGCCCATCATGCTGGCGGACCGTGTGCAGGAAAGCCTGGATTCTTGTCACGAAACCGGCAAAGCCACCGTGTCCGTCACTCTCGAGCGCCGTATGCGGGTAACCCTCCATAAGGAGTCGAAAGAAATGTTCCATAAACGAAGCGGGCCCGCAGCCGAACGACGACAGGAGGACAGGGAACACGTTACCCTGTTCTCTGGCTGAAAGCGCGACACGTAGCGCCCGGTTCGCGTCTTCCCAGACGATATTGGGAAGCGGGTGAATGTTTTTCGGAATCGAGTAACAGTCCATCGGCAAAGGAAGCACGCCGTTCTGGCGAAGCAGGTCCGGAATGCTTGCATTCACCGCGCGGTCGAAGATCACATGCAATGAACCGATGACGGCAACCACCGGAATCTTCTGGTCACGTCCGTAGTCCATGGTCCGCTGGCCGATCATCTCCAGCGCACGTTCATAGTCCTGCTGGGCTTTTGCCGCGTGACGGGCTGCTTTAGCTACCCGAGTGTCATCGACACCAAGTTCACGAGCGAGCCACCGTAGTCGGCCAATCAGCCGTCGGTTCGTAAAGCCGTTTCTCAGGTTGAGAACCGGCTTTACGAACCTGATGTTTCGGCCGCGTGCCTTCAATGCCTGATCGGCCATATCAGCCATTCCCTGTTCCATCGGACAGGTACGGCCACCATTGCCATCTCGGTCATGCAGGTTCAGGAATTTCGGAAATACGAGCGTGCTGACGTCCGCGTCGGCCACCGCGTGGGCAATTTTAGCAGGCGCGCAGGAGTCGAACGAGAAACAGCGTTCTTCACCACGCGCCAGCGACTTGCTGTCGGAGCGCAACACCTTCACGCGCAGCCCGATTTCCGATAGAAACGTCACCATCCAAGGAAGGTATCCGTTCAAAACTCCGACATAAGGAACGGCCACCTCCCGATCGCCTGAACCGGCTTCCCAGAAATTCTCCAGCAGTGCCATCCTTTCTTCAATCGCGTTCGGGGCATCCTTGGAAAGCTTCTGTAAGCCAGCAGATGAGATTTCATATTTAGGACATGCCCCCCCGGAGAAAACCGTTTGGTCTGCTCCAGCAACGGAAACCGTCGTTTTATCGATGCGGCAAAAATTCTGGCATTTGGAGTCGGCGCACCGGAATTCTGTCCTGGCCACAACCTGGGCATTTAACGCCAGGTTAACATCGAATTTGGCGGCGTTGAGGAGTTTTTCTTCGCCCAGTTCCCGTATCGCGCAGAGGCCGATTCCCCAGGCGCCCATGGCGCCGGGATTATGCGGAACGATCACTTCCCGTCCGGTAACGGCGGCAAGTGTCCAGGCGAGGGAATGTCCGCTGGCCGGTTTACCCTGAAAAAATATCCGCTGGCCAAACGTTCGCCCTCCCATGACCCGGTTGATATAGTTGTGAATGACCGAATACTGGAATCCTCCAAACAGATCCTCAATACTAAACCCTTCATTGTGCGCTTCGGCGGCGGCATCTGCAACAAACACCGTGCACATCTGGCCTAGATCCGGCTGGCGTGTTGCTTTTTTTGCCATCTTCGTGAACTCTTCCACATCATGCACTCCATAGAAGACCGCCTGTTCTTCAAGAAACGAACCGGTTCCGGCGCTGCAAGCTTTGTTCATGTCACTTTCAATGATCTGACCGCCGGTGATTTGAATGAACTTGGCGTCCTGTCCGCCAATCTCAACGATGGAAAGGCTTTCCCCACTTTTATCGTCGCACCGGATAGCAGCCGTTGCATGGGCAACTATTTCGTTCAAAACCACAATCTTTTGAGCAAGCAATGGGAATATCGCGCGAAGAACCGTCGCCGCAGCTTCGCGTCCGGAACCAGTCAAGGCGATTGCCCGAATGTCCGGTTTCGTTTTCTTCAAAATCGCGTCGAGCAGCCGTGAAGTGGCATCCACAGGATTGCCGCGTGTGCGGTCATATACGTCCAGAAGCTGATTGCCGGTTCTGATTGAAGTCAGCACTGCCTTACTGCCCGTGGATCCCAGATCAAGACCGAGAACGGCTGGTGTGGTTGCCGGATCTTCAGTGACCGCAGAGGCTTCCTGATAAGTGACTTTCGATGCCCATTGCTCTGCCGGAGGGTGAATGCGGAATCTCGTCTGCCGGGGAGTAATGAGTCGGGCAGGATCGGCGGGCAGCTTCGGAAGTTTTTCTCCCCGGCACTGATCGGCGGCCAGTAAAGCGGCGCCGAGCGCCTCAAAAATCTGCGGCTCTCCAACAATGCGGACGGCGCCGCCGGCCAAGTCTTGGAAAGCCTGTACAAAAGTGACGAGCCGGGCTCCACCACCCATAAGATAGACGGGACCCTCAATGCGCACCCGTGACAGCAGTGCCGTCACGTTGCGGGCAACTGATTCAAAATATCCTTTCATAAGCTGGTCGGTCGGCTTCCCCTGATTGCCGAAATGGGTCATTTCGCTTTTAGCGAAAACCGAACAGCGGGCGGAAATGGGAATGCCAATTGGCGCGCCAGCAGCCAACCTATCCGCTTCTTCGAGGCCAAGTCCAAAGCGGCGGGCAATCTTGACGATTGTCTCACCCGTTCCCGAAGAACACTTGTCGTTTTCTATATAGTTGATGTGGCCCTGCCGGTTCCGGGTTAACACGAAATATCCGCGGGCGCCGAGACTCACAAGATTCACCGGTCATTGAATGTCCGTCTGCAATCTCAGCGCTGAAGACACACATGCATCTTCAGGTAGTCCGGAAATAACCGGGGCGACCAGTTCTTCAGAATGCAAGCCGGTAGCAGCAAGGGCTGCGCACGAAGCAATATGCTGTTCATTGTACCATTTTTTAAACACATCGAGCGGTCTCCCGTCATGTACGATGCAGCGATAATCTTTGACAACCAGCGCACCGTCGTCGCAGATATTGAGTATGACAAATTTAGCGGTGGCTTTGCCCAAGTCGCAACCGGCAACCGTGAAAGATCCCTCGCTTTTTTCCGAGGCTATCATTTTGCTGTTTTTTGAATTCTGATTCGTCATGGATTGCTCCGGCCTATTCGGCCACATTTAGAATAAAAATAATAAAAAAAATTTGTTTGTCGAGGACGGCGGGTTATATGAGACATCTACTAACGTGTCAAGGAGAATTTGGTCAGGCACAAACTATAGCATATGATGATGATAATGAAATCGGGAACAGCCGTTTCTGATTATCCTCGTGATTTGTATAATCCCTTCATGAAAAATGTCATTTCAAAAAATATTTATTTTCTTTTGACGGCTTGAGTTTTTACCGGCTGGATTTCAATCAGATTCATCAACAATGAATAGTCCATGTTTTCGTACGCCTGCAGCTCAATACGGCGATAAATATTTTTTGGCGTTTTGTTAAAAAGGACATGGCGTTTTAAAACACCTGAAGATGTATAACGATTTACCTGTTTGTCGCCTGATTTACTTTCTATTACATCAATCCAATCACCTTTTTTCTGAAGATAACGGCAAACTTTTGATCCGTCATGAAGATAGCCTCTGTTTTGCAGTTTTCCTTCAGGCATAAAAAATATCAGTTTAATATCTTCAATCATATTTTTTGCGAAATCTTCCGTATCGAAAGGAGGCAGAGCCCTGCTGATCCTAAACTTGTCCGGTCCTGATTCCGCTTCAAACAGCACCAGGCCTTCCGCGGTCATAATGGCGCAGGATATTGAACGGGAAACAGGATCCACCACGGTCACGCCGATAATGGAGCTTTGCGTTTTGCCGCCCACTCGAGTCTCTATGGCATGCACCATGCGATATTTTTTATTTAAAAAAGGAGAAGGACAGATAAAAGACTTCTCGTTTTTCAAAAGAAGAGGAGAATCAATGACAGGTAATGTCTGACATGAAAAAAGCAGAAATACGAATAGTAAAAGAGACGCTCTCTTCATTGGGGATCCTGAAATACAGAAGCATCAAACGATTCATTGATTTTAACATTATTGAAGTTTATCTGAGTAAAGTTGTCTGGACCTTCAAATATTTTGACGGACTTGACATTTCCTCCTTTCGACGAAAGAGTAATTTCTATTTTTTCAATCATCGACGACGTGTTCTTTTCCGCCGGAACCAGGGCAATCATGGTATCCGGCTTTTTTTTACTTATCGTTGCTTTAAATGACGGATTTTGATCGAACCTGCCGCTCATCCATCCGGTGATTTCGCCGAGTACAATCTTCATGGCCTGCACACCGCCGGTTTTATCTTCCACCATCGCTCCATCAGAATAAATATAGCGTTTCGTGTTATTTTTATGGGAAATAACCATACTTTTTAACGGTCTGATGTATTCCCAGCGAAAAGATCCTGGCGCGGCAAAATAAAAACGTCCTTCCGATATCAGCGGCTTGGACAGAATTTTCATGTTCTTTTTCTGGATAAAATCAGCCTGGAGAGTTTTTATTTTAGCCGATTCCATACGCAATTTTTCAAAATCATTTTCTGCGGCAAGGGAATTTCTGCCACAGGACAAAAAAACGAACGCAAGGATAAAAACAAGTAAATGGTAGCGATATTTAATCAACATATTCCGCCATTAATGCCTATAACCTGGCCGGTGATATAGGAAGCATCGCTAGAACACAAAAATCTAATAACACTGGCCACCTCTTCCGGCTTTCCGAGACGCGCCATGGGAATTATTTTCTTGATTTCGGCAACCGGTGCTTCTTTGATCATATCCGTTTCAATCAGACCCGGCGCGACAACATTAACGCGAATTCCGAAACGCGCCACCTCCGAAGCAAGCGACCGGGAAGCGGCAATGATCCCGGCCTTGGCGGCGGCGTAATTTGCCTGTCCACGATTGGGCATCAGTGCCGAAAGAGAAGAAACCGAAACGATTGAACCGCATTTTTTTCTGACCATCTCCCGCAAAACAGGCTTGGTGATATTGTAAAAGCCTTTCAGGCTGGTATCGATGACGCTGTCCCACTCATCTTCGCCTAATAACATGAACAGACCATCGGCAGTAATACCGGCGTTGTTGATGAGGACTTGAATATTTTTATGACGTTCTGTCATCAATTTAACCGCTTCTTTGGTCCGCGTATGATCAGCAACATCAAATTGAACAATTTCCCCATCTCCCCCGGCTGATTTCACAAGACTTAACGTCTCCTGTGCCGCCGCTTCATTGGATTTAAAGTTGATGATTACGAAATATCCGGCCTTGGCCAGTTCCACAGCCGTCGCCCTGCCTATACCACGGCTGGCTCCCGTAACAATCGCTGTTTTATTCTCATCCATTGTAGAGCTCCTTAAAAATATTTCTGATCATTATCATTGAGACGCATGGCCTGAAGAGTTGCTGTGGCCCATACTTTTTCACCGGTTTTAACGGTTCCCTCCACCACCCCGTAATTATCAAAAGAATATTTACTCTCCAGCATAATCATTAAATTTGTGTTTACCGGTATTTTCTCTTCATAAAATTCGGCTTTTTTGATGCCGACCAGCCATCCTTTAACGCCAGATTCACCCCGTTGTTTTCTTTTGTACCCTTCGATAATGGCCGCCGTCTGGGCAATGGCCTCAATGAGAATCAACGAATTGACAGCCTCTCCATCAAAAAGTGGCCAGTCTGAATTTACAACGGCCGTACTTATCGCCGAGGTCGGCTGAATATCAAGAATCCCGCTGATAATTTTTATTTTTTCCCGGTGCGGTATTAAACTGTCAATGTTAATGTTAAGCATAGGCAATTTTTAAAAATTTTACTTAAGCTAATGAAAAAAAAGCATAGAAGTCAATAAAAATTGTGGACTTTTTTTAGTAAGTGATTTTTTTCTTTTTTTACGGTAAGCAATAAAAAAATCTTTGAGCCTTATTTAAGATGACTGGAAGAAAAGATTCTTTTATAAATGCATATGAGAAAATTCTCGCACCATCCAAAACGGTGCATGAGAAAGACTTTACGTTGTCCGGATACAGCTATGGAGACGTGTTTGCGTTGGCCGCCGGTCTGAAAAAAAGTCTCTCCCGGCGCGGTGGAGAGAAAAATATTTGCCTTTGCACTACGAACAAAGCGGTGACCGCCGCCTGTATTATGGCCTCTCTTGCCGGTGCATGTAAATTAATCCTGCCTTATTCTTTTTCCGCCCATGCCGTGCAGGAACTCTATGATGCCACCGGCTTTAATTTCGCAATAGCCGATCATCC
>DJVN01000220.1 GCA_002441205.1 Syntrophaceae bacterium UBA6255
CCCGTAATCCTCATACGAATGCTGAACTGGAAGAAAACATTCTCAAAGAAATTGAAAAGCTGAAAACTCAACTTGTGCCGGAAGAGGAACTTGCCAAAGCCAAAAACAATATAAGAATGGCCTATATTCAGAATCTCGATTCTAACTCCAAAATTGCTTCCATTTTGGCCTATTATGAAGTTCTGTTGGGAGATTATCAATATTTTTCCGATTACCTTGATAATATTGACAAGGTCACCTCTGAGGATATACGAAAAGCGGCTAATACTTACCTGAACCATAGTAACCGCACAACAGCGTTTTTAAATAAAAAGGCTCCATAAGATTATGAATAGAAAAACATTGAATCCCTCTATTAGTTTTATCGCTTTCTTACTCCTGACATCGTTGATGTTTCACGGGAATTCTGTCTTCGCCAAGAATAGCGATTCGTCGTTCCCATTACCCGATAAACTCCAATACAAACCCTTGCGCTTTGTATTACCGCAAACACAGCGGGTTGTTCTTGAAAATGGGATGGTTCTTCATATTCTGGAAAATCACGAACTTCCTTTGGTCAATATCAAGGCTTTAATTAAAACCGGAACCATGCATGATCCTTCGGGTAAAGAAGGCACCGCCGCATTGACCGCCTATGTAATGAGAACCGGAGGCACGTCAAGGTTAAACAGTGCGGAAGTGGATTTTGAGTTTGATATGATGGCGGCTTCGGCATCCGTTGCCATGTCCATGGACTCGGCCCAGGCCGGTTTGTCTGTTTTAAACACCCACCTTGACCGCGGACTGGAACTGATGTCACAAATTTTTATTCATCCCGCTTTTGAGCAGGATAAATTTGAACTGGCCCGTCAATTAAAAAATGAAGAGATCAGGAGAATCAAGGATGATCCGCAAAAACTTGCTTTTCAGGAATTTAACAAGCTTATTTATCACAAGGATCCGCGCGGCCGTTTCCCGTCGCATCAATCACTCGCCAACATAAAACGCGACGATCTCGTTGACTTCCACCGTCGATTTTTTCTGCCCCATAATATCATGTTTGCCGTCAGCGGAGATATCACGAAGGACGAGGCTGTAAAAATATTTAATCGCCATTTCGGCGACTGGAAAACGGAAAAGATTTCTACCGACATTGCGAAACCGGTCCCGGGATTCCATGCAGGTATTTACTTGTTCGATAAAGATATTTCTCAGTCCACCATTATCAGCGGTCAATTTACCGTCAACAAAAATCATCCTGATTTTTACGCTTTTACTGTTCTGGATTTCATTGTCGGCAGCGGCGGTTTTCCTTCCCGGATTTTCAGTACGGTGCGGAATAATGAAGGATTGGCCTACAGTGCCGGGAGCTTTTATCGTGCCAAACCGGAATATGGGGTTTTTGGATGTTACGCATTTACCAAGACATCTTCTACAGTAAAAACGCTTTCTCTCCTGGATGCCATCATAGACGATGTTCAGTCCCAGTCGATTACGACAAGAGAACTGGATTGGGCCAGGAAATCTATTAATGACGGTTTCATCTTTTCGTTTTCCACGCCCGAGCAAATCGTCTGGCAACAAATGAATATTGAATATGAAAAATTACCGTCTGATTTCCTTATGCATTACCGGGACAGGATAGAAAATGTTTCAATAAAAGACGTAAATCATACGGCCGCCAAATATCTGGATAAAACAAAAAATATTGTCTTAATCCTGGGCGACAGTAAAAATATCGTTCCCTCTCTCTCCCCGGACGGGTACAGGTTCATTACGCCCCAAGAATAACAAAACTTCACAAGGAATTTATATGGTTGACGAAATAAAATTCAAAAAAATATCTCAACGAATAGATGCTTACCGCGAGGCAATGATTGAATTGCAGACAAAACTTTGTTCTCATCCGGCGGTTGGGCCTGAAAATGGCGGAGACGGAGAATTGCTGAAAGCCAATTTCCTGATAGATTACCTTATGAAAATGGGCTTTAAAATCTTCCGCCATTATGATGCAAAAGACGAAAGAGTTTCCTCCGGAATCCGCCCTAATTTTGTCACAACCATAGAGGGCAGGAATAAAAGCCGGTTTGTCTGGATTATCACCCATATCGATATTGTCCCACCGGGTGAATTGCGTCTATGGAGCCGCGATCCCTACCAGGCTTACGTTCAGGACGGCCATATTTTCGGACGCGGCGTGGAAGATAACCAGCAGGATCTTGTCGCTTCTATTTTTGCCGCCAAAGCTCTGCTGGACGAAGGATTCGTTCCGGAACGTTCCGTTAATCTTGCTTTTGTTTCCGATGAAGAAACGTCCAGCAGCATGGGTTTGTATTACATGATCGATTCGTCAGAAAAGCTTTTTAATGATGACGATCTCATTGTTGTTCCCGATTCGGGAAATCCCGAAGGGTCACTGATTGAAGTGGCGGAGAAAAGCATGCTTTGGCTTTGCTTTAAAACAAAAGGCAAACAATGTCACGGTTCTAATCCGCAGTTGGGCAATAACGCGTTTGTCGCCGCATCCCATCTGGTAACAAAATTAATCAAACTGAAGAAGATTTTTTCCAAAACAGATCCTCTGTTTGACCCGCCGCAAAGCACGTTTGAACCCACGAAAAAGGAAGCCAATGTCGGTAACATCAATACGATTCCCGGCGAAGATGTTTTCTACATGGATTGCCGGGTGTTGCCGGAATATGATTTGCAAGATGTTCTTTCCGAAATCCAAAAGATTGTGCGCGGCGTCGAAAAAAAGTTCAAGGTGCAGGTGGAAATATCAACGGCGCAATATGTTCAATCCGCAAAACCGACAGCTCCCGATGCGCCTGTTGTTCTGGCTCTTCAAGAAGCCATTCAGAAGGTCTACAATGTAAAAACGTTTGCGGGAGGCGTTGGAGCCGGCACGGTTGCTTCCTATATCCGAAAAAAGAATTATCCCGTAGCCGTATGGTCGAAAACGAATCAAACCGCCCATCAACCGGATGAAAACTGCCCAATTCAAAACATGATTGATAATGCCAAGGTATTTGCCTATTTGTTTTTACGAAATTGAATAATGAATCTTTCATAAATTATTCATCGTCGGAAATGGGTGTATCTGATTTTCTATTTATAATACAGAACCTTAGAGGTTCTCCAATATGTATTGCATTGAACATATCAACATGATAGAAGCTTTTTTCACACACACAGAAGGATATTTTATTTAGAGGCTTATAAAAACGTTGATAAAAACACCCAAGAGCGCCGATGCAGAGAAAATTTTCTTTGCGGACCACAATCTGCTCAAAAATCTCTGCGGCGAACATGATAAGAATTTAAAATTCATTGAAAAGCTGGAACCTGTAAAAATAAAAGCCTGGGGAAACAGCGTTACGATTTCCGGCGGAAACGGTCATGTCCATAAAGTCAGCACAATGCTTCAGCAGCTTTATGCCATCATGGAAAAAGGCTGGCATATTCAAGCGGCCGACATCGATTACGCCCATCGCATTCTTTCCGAAGACATCACGTTTGAACTGGCCAGTATTTTTTTGGATACGGTTTTCATTTCGTCTCAAAAAAGAGTCATTACTCCCAAAAGCATCGCTCAAAGGTTCTATATTGAATATATAAGGAATTTTGACATGGTTTTTGCCATAGGACCTGCCGGTACCGGAAAAACCTACCTGGCCATGGCCATGGCTGTATCGTATTTGTTGGAGCGGAAAGTTCAAAGAATCATTCTGGCGCGTCCTGCGGTAGAAGCCGGTGAAAGACTTGGTTTCCTGCCGGGAGATCTGGCGGAAAAAGTAAACCCCTATCTTCGTCCCCTTTATGATGCGCTTTATGATATGCTGGACATGGAAAGAGCAACCGCGCTTATCAATAAAGGATTAATCGAAGTAGCGCCCCTCGCTTTTATGCGGGGCAGAACGCTTAATGATTCCTTTATTATCCTCGATGAAGCGCAAAACACGACATCGGAGCAAATGAAAATGTTTCTCACGAGGCTGGGGTTCGGCTCCAAGGCAATCATAACCGGCGATATTACACAGGTAGATTTGCCGACGGAAAAAATTTCCGGACTGGTGGAAGCCGAGAAAATCCTGAAAAAATATTCCAGCATTCGCTTTGTCCGTTTTTCAGAAATTGACGTTATCCGGCATCCCCTGGTTCAGGATATAATAAAAGCTTACGCGCATTTGGATAAAGAAAAAACGGGAAATAACAAAAAATAATGATATGAAGTTTATTGCAAAAACAAAAAATCAAGCGATTAGCATATTGAACAAGTTTCTGGAAATAGCCGGACCTTATTTCGGCTTTGTAAAGAACAGCCTTTTCCAGAGATGGGCCATTGCTGTCATCCTGTGTTCAGTCCTGGCTCTGATTATGGCTCCGGATCTTTATTTGTCGGAACCGAAATTTCAACTGGGCATGGTTGCGCCCAAAAACATCAAGGCGGATTATGCCTTTCTTGTGGAAGATGAGATAGCGGCAGAACAGAAAAAAATTGAAGACGCGGAAAATATAAAACCTGTATATGATTTCAACGGTAAAATTGCCGATTATATCAAGACTAAATTATTAAAGGCCCTTTCTCTCGCTGCTGAAAATTATCAGCCAGCTTTAAAAGATCAATCAACCCATCATGGTGATGTTAATAAACTGCAAAAAGAAAAAAAACGACTGGAATCCAATTTGGGCATCTATCTCAGCGCTAAAGAGTTTTATGTTCTCAGTGAATATAAATTTTCCGAGGAACTGCAGAAGAAACTTTCCAATCTGATCATTTCCTTTTATGAAAAAAAATTCATAACCAATGATAGTTTGCGTCATTCAGAAAAGCAAAAAGGTTTCATTATCCGGAATTTAACAACACAAATTTCCGAAGAAATCAAAGATTCCTCCTATTTGTTGAATATCAATGAAATAGACAATGCCCTGTTGAAATCAGTTGACATGATCTTTCGCGCTGATGAAAGTTCCCTGAAAGATGCCGTTTTTTCGATAACAAAGAAGCTGATCGAACCGAATCTGACCTTTAATAAAGAAGCGACTGAAAAGAAGAAGTTAGCGGTCATAGGAGAAGAAAGCTCGACGTTCTTTAAGGTTGAAAAAAATGAAATGATCGTGCGGGAAGGAGAAAAAATCGGTTATCTGGCATTAGCCAAGTTAAACGCCTATTTCAAAGATGCTGAAGAAAACAGATTTTCCAGAATAGCCGTGACCCTGGGATTTTTCTTCACAGCCATGTTTCTTTCCATTGTATTGTATCTCTGGCGCACGCGAAACTGGAGCAAGACATCGGAACGTTCCAATCTTGATTTGCTTGTTTTCGGTATTATCGCCCTGCTGCAAATTGTGCTCATCAAAGCGGGAATGTTTATTTCCATTGCGGTTAACCGGTCATTCCCCTTTATCCCCGCAGAGGCATGTTATTATGCCATTCCTTTTGCCCTGGGAGCAATGACCACGGCAATTTTGATCAACAGAAATGTCGCTTTGATTATCAGTGCGTTGACCTCTTTCATGATTGGATTTATTTTTGATGAAAAAATTATTTTCCCCTTGTTTTCTTTTCTTGGATCGATTGCCGCATCGTATCAGATTGTGCGCATCCGTCAGCGTTCCGTCTTTTTTAAAATAGGCGTCTTCCTCGGCATTATTAACATGATGGCCATCGTATGCCTTAATTTCATAACAGGTAACGTCTTCAACGATTTGCTCTGGCGACTGGTGATGGGATTCGCAGGCGGAATTTTCACCGGAGTGCTTGTCGCGGGCATTACGCCCATTTTTGAAAGTCTTTTCGGTTTTATTACCGATATCAAACTTCTGGAACTGGCCAATCTTAATCAACCCCTTTTCCAGAGAATGATTATTGAAGCTCCGGGGACATACCATCATTCTATTATCGTTTCTTCTCTTGCAGAAGCGGCTGCAGAAGCCATCGGCGCCAATTCTCTTCTGGTAAAAGTGAGTGCATACTATCACGATATAGGAAAGCTGAAAAAACCTCAGTATTTTATTGAGAATCAGGCCCACACGGATAATAAACATGATAAATTATCTCCCAAGATGAGCAGCCTGATCATCATCTCTCACGTGAAAGACGGTTGCGAACTTGCCGCGCAAGCGAAACTTGGCAGATTGATTATCAATTTAATCCGTCAGCATCACGGAACCAGCATTGTCAGTTATTTCTATGACAAAGCAAAAAAAAATAAAGACGAATCCATTCGCTCTTTGTCAGAAAGCGATTTCCGTTATCCCGGTCCGAAGCCACAGACAAAAGAAGCCGGACTGATGATGCTGGCTGATGTGGTTGAAGCGTCATCACGCACACTTTCCAATCCAACGCCGGCAAGAGTCAAATCATTGGTCAGAGAAAGAATTGAAGGCATTTATATGGATGGGCAGCTCAACGAATGCGAATTGACGCTCAGCAATTTAAACACGATTGCAGAAACATTTACAAAAATTCTCACGGGAATATTCCATCATCGCGTTGATTATCCTGAAACACCTCCCAAGGAGACCAACGGCAAAAAAGACTACCATGAAAATACAAATAAAAAACAAGCAAACCAAGGTCAAGGTTGAAAAGCGCAGAATCCGCAAAACGGTCTCCAGACTCTTTGAAATTCTTTGTTGCCAGGATAAAGAAATCAGCGTTTTCTTTACTGACGATGATCATATTAAAAAACTGAACAACGACTATTTGGGAAGGAATAAATCAACCAATGTTCTTTCTTTTTCGCTGCAGGAAGGAGAATATGGAGAGATCAATCCACACATCATGGGGGATATCGTCATCTCCGTGGATACCGCTAAAAAAGACGCTTCCAAAGGCCATTTAACCTTGGAGCAGGAAATTGATTTTCTCCTCATTCACGGTATGCTTCATCTTTTAGGTTATAATCATGAAGATACGTCCCGAAAACAAGCAAGGGAGATGCGCAAAAAAGAAAGGGAGTTATTCAATATCATTCATTGCCGTCATAAAAGATTAATATAAAATATTATTTTTTCATTATCTCAGGAGGAGTTTAAATGAATTTGTCCCTGGAAAATAAAGTGGCATTAGTCACAGGCGGAAGCAGAGGAATCGGCCGGGCGATCGCTAAAGGATTGGCTCAATCAGGCGCTGACCTGATCATTGCCAGCCGCAAAATAGACGACTTGGAAAAAGTAGCGGAAGAAATCAGAAACATGGGCAGAAAGGCTCTGGCCGTTGCCACACATATCGGCCGGTTGGATGAAATAAGAAATCTGGTTGATAAAGCCATTGCGAAATTCGGCAGGATTGATATTCTTGTAAATAATGCCGCCACGAATCCCACAATGGCGGCCGCAATCGACATCGATGATCGCGCCTGGGATTCCATTATGAATTTGAATCTTAAAGGACTTTTTTTTCTTAGTCAGGCGGTAGCGCGCATCATGAAGGAAAAAGGTGGCGGCAAGATCATCAACGTTGCATCCGTCGCTGGCATTTCTCCCGATATACTGCCGATTTATTCAATCAGCAAGGCAGGTGTCATCATGGCGACCAAGGTGATGGCTCAACAATGGGCGGTTTATAATATAAGAGTAAATGCCATCGCGCCAAGTTTAACTAAAACAAAATTCAGCGAACCGCTGTGGTCAAACCAGGATATTTTGAATATCGCCATGAGCAGAACACCATTGGGGCGTCCAGCCGAGCCTGAAGATATGGTCGGCGCTGTCATTTATCTTGCGTCGGATGCTTCAAGCTATGTTACAGGACAAGTGCTTGCGATAGACGGCGGAATAACCGTTTAGCTTATAAAAATATTATTCTGTCTATTTTGTATTACTTCAGTAACATCATATATTTCAATTATATATTTCAAAAAAGCATTGAACTTTGAAGGCTTATAAAGTAATATTCAGGCATGGGAAATTTGCTGCACATACTTTTTAGATTAAATCGAAAATTATTTTCACTAAATTTTTGCGCCGTTTTGCTAGTTTTCTCAATAATAACAGCAGCGAACATAGTTCATGCTGATATTTACAAATATGAGGATAATGAAGGCGTTTTGCATCTGACCAATGTGCCCTCCGATCCCAGTGTAAAGTATGTTGTGGTCATGAGAGAAAAAAGAATTCTTTTCCAGCCTACTCTTGACGTTACTAAATATGATCATCTCATCCATAAAGCCGCTGACAAATTCAAGCTGGATTCGGCCTTGATTAAAGCGATTATCAAGGCGGAATCGAACTTCAACCATAAAGCAGTTTCACCGGTAGGAGCCCAGGGATTAATGCAATTAATGCCCAAAACAGCATCGCAACTTAATGTTGACGATAGTTTTCATCCGGAAAAAAATATTGAAGGAGGTGCGCGTTATCTTCGTTATCTTCTCAATGTCTACAAGGGCAATTTATCCCTGGCGCTGGCCGCCTATAATGCCGGCGAAAGAGCCGTCGCCAAGTATAATTACAGTATCCCCCCGTACCGGGAAACTCAGAATTACGTACGACGCGTTTTGAGTTTTTATAAATCATTCAGCGACGAATCGTAAGTCCCAAGGCAATGAAACTCAAATATTACAAACACAGCGCACTAATCTTTGTCAGTTGAATTTTCCCAGGATCAAAGCACAGCGGGCTTCTGCGTTTGCTAATGTTTCACATATAAATATTTCTCGATTTGCTTTATTCTTTTTTCTTTCATGCCCTTTATTTCCATCAGCTGTTTTATATTTTTAATGCCGTTTACTTTTTTTCTCAGCTCCACTATTTTTTGAGCCGTCGCCGGACCAATGCCCTTGATTAAAATCAAATCTTCCTTGCTGGCTTTGTTAATATCCAATGCCAAGCCGACAGATATCTTCTCAGCGTTTGATATTTCTTTAATAATAATGCCTTTATTTACCCATGCGGGATGGACTTCTATTTTCATTCCTGATTTGATTTCCGGGTCATTCTTCGATTTCTGCTTCATGCCCACCGATTGCAACAATTGATTAACGGAAGTCCCCTGCGGCACAAAATAAATTCCGGCGCTTTTTTTATTTTCGACAATTTCTACCGTTTCATAGTGACTGCCCTGATTGGCAAAGGCTGGAATTTTATCCTTAACAATATACTGTGACAGTAAACCAATAAAAGGGATGATCGCCAGCATAAAGCAAAAAGCAATTATCCCTTTTAGTTTACTTTCAGAAATTGTCATTTTTTTTATTTCTTTTTATCCAATTCAAAAGCGTCATGAAGCACCGACACAGCCAGTTCCATATACTTTCTTTGAATGATGCAGGATATCTTTATCTCCGATGTACTGATCATCATAATATTCACACCCTCATTGGCCAATGTTTTGAACATTTTCGCGGCAACGCCAGCATGACTGGCCATTCCGACGCCAATAATGGATATCTTGGCCACCTGATCATCAACTTCAACTTTTTTTGCTCCAATTTTTTTTGCCGTGTTTTCTACGATCTTCTGAGCTTCCTTTAAATCTTTTTTGAAAACCGTAAACGTAAGATCGGTAAAACCTTCCAAACTGGCATTTTGAATAATCATGTCCACAAAGATATTTTTATCAGACAAGGGGCTGAACAAAGCCGCCGCCACCCCTGGTTGATCCGGAACATGCACAACCGTAATCTTCACCTGATCACGATCATACGTTACACCCGAAATTATTTCTCTTTCCATATCCTTATCTTCTTTCGTCACAAGAGTTCCTCCTTTATCTGAAAAAGTTGATTTTACGTAAACCGGGACATTATATTTCTTAGCCATTTCCACCGATCGCGGCTGTAAAACCTTTGCGCCCATCATGGCCATTTCCAGCATTTCATCATAAGAAATTTTATCCAATCTTCTGGCTTTGTTACAAACATTTGGATCCGTTGTATAAACGCCATCCACGTCCGTATAAATATCGCATTGATCAGCTTTTAACGCAGCCGCCAGAGCCACAGCGCTTGTATCAGAACCGCCTCGTCCGAGCGTTGTAATATTATTTTGCATATCAACGCCCTGAAAACCGGCAACCACAATAATGGTGCCTTTTTTCAGTTCTTTCCTGATTGATTCCGTGTCAATAAGTGAAATCCTTGCTTTCTTGTATGCCTGATCCGTCAATATTTTAACCTGAAATCCTAAAAAAGATTTTGCCTGATAACCCATGGAATTTAAAACGATTGCCAGTAACGTCACTGTAACCTGTTCTCCAGTGGAAATTAATGAATCGTATTCTCTTTCATCAGGAAATTCAGCAGCTTTATGAGCCAATGCAATAAGCCTGTCCGTTTCCCCAGCCATGGCCGAAAGAACTACGACAACGTGATTGCCGGCTTTTCTCACTTTTACGACTTTTTCAGCTACATTTCTAATTTTATCAATATCCGCAACGGATGTCCCGCCAAATTTCTGAACAATTAAAGCCATATTACACAACCTCCCTATTTGTATCCTTCATCAGCTCTTTTAACCTGTTTTCCGGACCTTTTATAATAATTTTTCTATCGTTTTCATCAAGATATTCAAACGTTATCCATAGAGTGTTTATGGGTAGTCTTTTGGCAATTTTTTCCGCCCATTCGATAACAACAACTCCTTCACCGCCGAGATATTCTTCATAACCTAAATCTTCAAATTCATCATAATCTTTTATTCGATAAACATCAAAGTGATAAAGTCTATGCCTTGCCGGGTATTCATTAATCAATGTAAAGGTAGGACTTGTGATCTGATATTTTTCATCCACGCCCAAACCACGGGCCAAACCTCCCGTAAAACAAGTTTTCCCGGAACCCAGTTCCCCCGATAACGCCAGAACATCGCCTTGTCTTAATTTTTCACCGATAGAGCGTGCTATTTCCCATGTTTGTTGAGCGCTTAAAGATATTATTTCTTTTATATCGTTCTGATTCATTAATTCTAATTTATTTTTTTTCCAATACGACAACCGCCATGGAATAATTTTTTGTATGGGTCAAACTTAAATGAATTTTACTTATTTTTGCCTTCTTAATTATAATTTTTGCTTCTCCGCAAAGTTTAAGCGATGGTTTGCCGTTTTCGTCATTCACAACTTCAATATCGCTTAATTTGACCCCCATCCCCATACCGATACCCAGCGCTTTCAAAAAAGACTCTTTGGCTGCAAATCTGGCTCCGTAATGAATTGCCGAATGAGCATGCTTCCCACAATATTGTATCTCTTTGATGGAAAATATTCTGTTGATAAATTTCGGCCCCCATTTCTTGACAATTCGTTCCATACGGCTGTTTTCAACAAGATCTATTCCGACACCGTAAATCATGTTAGCACCCGTTCTGCATTCATCATGGCGTCGGTTACGGCGGCAACTTTTTTCATGGCCGCAACATCATGCACCCGGATAATATGACATCCGCTCATGATTGCCGCGGTCACCGTAGCCGCCGTTCCTTCTATTCTCTCCTGCGGCTCTTCGCCTGTAATTTTACCGATAAAAGATTTCCGCGACGTCCCAATCATGATCGGCATACCCAGAGATTTCAATTCGGAAAGATTTTTTAGTATTTTGTAATTGTCCTGCATTGTCTTTCCAAATCCGATGCCTGGATCAACAACGATGGCTTCTTTTTTCACCCCTGCTTTTATAGCCTTCTGTGCACTTTTTTTCAAATAATCTGCAATCTCTCCCATAAGATTATCGTATTCCAGATTGCCTTTCTGCATATTGCCGGGTTGACCCTTCATGTGCATCAGCACCAGGGCGGCTCGCTTTCTTCTTACCGTATCAGCCATATTTCTGTCGCCGTTTAAAGCACTTATATCATTAATGATTTCAGCGCCCGCCTCCATCGCCTGTTCAGCTACCCGTGCTTTTTTTGTATCAACCGAAAGAGGTATTTTTATTTTTTTAATTAAACCCTTGATTACCGGAACTATTCTTTTTAACTCAACATCGACCGGCACAGACCGGGAACCGGGTCTTGTCGATTCTCCTCCGATGTCAATCATATCGGCTCCCTCCTCCGCCATTTGCAATCCACGTTCAATGGCTTTTTCCTGAGCATAAAATAATCCCCCATCGGAAAAAGAATCAGGCGTAACATTTAAAATGCCCATAACTTTTGTTTGCCTGTCCAGAACAATTTCACGGCGTGATGTCTTCAGAATAAATTCCTTCTGAACGACATTCCCGATTGTTTCCATGATATTTTGGGCGATGATGTTCAGACCAAAAGGTTGTTTTTCAATTTTTTTCGCAAGAGAAGAAAGCTGTTTTATCGTTCCCATGATTAAAACATCAGTCGTCGGAACACTACAGGCGACACTGCCCCTGGCGACAGCTGCATCTCCGCCCAACGATAACATTTCCTGTTTTATGATATTGGCGATTTTACAGGATTGTTTCTCCAGTAAAACATTAAGGTTTATTGTCTTTGGTATCATCGCACCGATACCATATGCATCAACGCCTATTTTCCTAAATATCGCTGCTGCCTGTTCCAGATTTTTAATTTCAATTATTTTAATCAAAGAGCACCCGTATCAATTTCATTTGACTATTTATACAGGGGAAACATCTTTAGAGATTGCAGATTAATTAGGCTATTGTCTGAGACCCACCATGTTGAACATTCGGTAAAGCATCGCCGATCAGAACATCTATTTCCGCACCGGTTAAAACTTCTTTTTCCAGCAGTTCCCCTGCTATCTTGTGCAGGATATCAATATGGTCATTAAGCAGTTTTTTCGCATTTTCATAGTTGCGGGTAACAATGGAAATAACTTCCGCGTCGATATTTTTTGCCGTCTCTTCACTATAATCCTTGTGAGTCGCAAATTCCCTGCCCAGAAATATTTGCTCTTCTTTCTTCCCGTAACTCAAGGGACCCATCTTATTACTCATGCCCCACTCACAAACCATTTTCCTTGCTAAATTTGTCGCCCGCTCAATATCATTTCCGGCACCGGTGGTAAAATCTTTCAAAACCAGTTCTTCCGCGGCTCTTCCCCCCAAAAGGATGGAGATGTTGCTTTCCAGATATTTTTGCGGATAGGTATGCTTTTCATCAATCGGAAGCTGTTGGGTCAGGCCCAAAGCACGGCCGCGGGGAATAATGGTAACTTTATGAATCGGGTCAGTTCCCGGGATCAAACGAGCGACCAGTGTATGTCCCACTTCATGATAAGAAGTATTTCGCTTCTCTTCATCGCTGATCACCATGGTTTTTCTTTCCGAACCCATCAAAATCTTATCCTTGGCAAATTCGAAATCGCTCATGTTTACTTTTTCCTTATTTGCCCGGGCAGCGTTAAGCACGGCTTCGTTGATAAGGTTTTCTATATCCGCCCCGGATGTTCCGGGTGTTCCCCTTGCCAGTATGGCGAAATCCACATCTTCCGCTATCGGCGTCTTACGGGCATGCACTTCAAATATTTTCTCCCGGCCCTTAACATCGGGTAAGGGTACGACAACCTGCCGGTCAAAACGTCCTGGACGCAGAAGCGCCGGATCAAGAACATCGGGACGGTTCGTGGCGGAAATCAGAATAACGCCTTCATTGGATTCAAACCCGTCCATTTCAACAAGTAATTGATTAAGCGTCTGCTCTCTTTCATCGTGTCCGCCGCCCAGTCCGGCACCCCGGTGGCGCCCGACCGCGTCAATTTCATCAATGAAAATGATACAGGGAGCGTTCTTTTTGGCCTGACTGAACAAATCACGAACGCGTGAAGCTCCGACACCGACAAACATTTCCACAAAGTCTGAACCACTAATCGTTAAAAAAGGAACTTCAGCTTCGCCGGCGATTGCCCTCGCCAACAGTGTTTTTCCCGTTCCCGGAGGACCAACCAACAACAAGCCCTTGGGAATTCTGCCCCCCAATTTCGTATATTTTTTGGGATCTTTCAGAAAGTCTATAACCTCTTCCAGTTCAGACTTGGCCTCGTCAATGCCTGCAACATCAGCAAAGGTCACTCTTTTGGATTTGTCGGTAATCAGACGCGCCTTGCTTTTTCCAAAGGCCATTGCCTTGCCGCCACCGGCCTGCATCTGACGCATAAAAAATATCCAGATTCCTATAAGAAGAATCATCGGAGCCCAGGAAATCAGAATAGTCAGCCAGGGAGATTCTTCTTCCGGTTTGGCGGTAATTTTGACACCTTTTTCCCTGAATTGACCGACAAGCTTGTCATCCTTGGGTGCAAACGTTTTAAAAAGATTGCCGTTACTCAGTTTACCTGTAATACTATCACCCTGAATGGTAACTTCGCTTATTTCTCCTTTATCCAGATGAGCTATTAATTCGCTGTAAATTATGTCCTTGGCCCCCGCTTTGGGCTGATTATAAAGCTGCCAGACGAGCAAAAAGACAAGCAACATCGTAAGGACGAGGGCTATATTTTTTTGAAACTGATTCAATATATTTCTCCTTCAATATCAATTATGTTCTTTTCTTTATAATAATATTAAATTTTACTCAATTAATTTCTAACGGCTAAAATTTTGCCATATTATTACGTTCTATTGAATCTTTCTATTTCAAGTTTTAAAACATTGTTTGTTTGGGGACTTATTTTCACCCGTTCATTTAAATGCATAGTTTCTATACATATTACCGATAACTTATCAACAAACAATAAAATTTCATCTCTCCGGGAAGGGAGTATTTTGTGATCAATAAAATATTTTTTTAATTTCTGCCGCCCCGTCATGCCCAGCGGCTGAAACCAGTCGCCTTCCCTTCTGTTACGTACAGTAACAGGCAGATGTAATTTATCCAAATCCAGATAAATGACATCCCTGTTTCCAAAATCAATGTTTCGCTTTTTAATGATCCTGCTCTTCACCACTAGATTTTTTTCTTTAATATAAGTCGATCCGGGAATAACCAAGGCACGCTTGAATATAACCGGCCCGGAAGAAGTTTTCTGCTTTTCCAGGATTAAATCATCATATTCGCGTCTGGCTTCAAGTTTCATGGGAAGAACTACTTTCCTTCCCGAGGCACTTTTTTTCATGAGATCATCCAGCGACACGACATGAGCAAACGATATTCCGTTATTTTCCGGACTTAAATCCTCCAGAATTGTTTTGAATAATCTCCAGCGAATGGCGACCGGCATTTTTTTAACTAAATTTACTTTCAGTAAAACGCAGGTTTCACCTTTTTGAATTGCCGGTGATTGCAACATTTTGGCGGTATATCCTTTGATAAACTCATCTTCGTTACGCAGGATTGCGGCCATCTGCGCCAGATTTTCTTCAATTTTAGAATTATAATTTTCTTTCAGGTAAGGAATCAATTGCATTCTTATTTTGTTGCGCAGATGTACATCATCCTTATTGGTCTTATCGACACGGTATGAAATTCCCGCTGCCTCTAAAAAAGAAATGATCTCCTGTCTGGATATTTCCACTAACGGACGGACGATTTTTCCATCCCGCTTGGGTAAAAAGCCTTTAAGGCCTTCCAACCCGCTGCCACGAAGGAGATTAAGTAAAACAGTTTCCGCCTGATCATTCATATTATGACCTATTGCAATTTTTTGTGCTCCATTATCTTTGGCTACTTTATCCAAAAAATCATATCTTTGGCGTCGGTAGAAATCTTCCGGCGAAATACCCTTTTTTTTGCTTTTTTTATCCATACTTCCGGAAAAAAAATGCAAATCCATTTTTTGGGCCAGATCACGTGAAAATTTTTCATCGGCATCTGCTTCTCTCCCCCGTAATCTATGATTGAAATGAGCGACGATCAGTTTTAAATTCATTTTTTGGGCTATTGTGAAAAGAACCGTCAGTAACGCGGTGGAATCCGGCCCGCCGGAAAGCGCAACCACGACGCTTTCTCCTTTTTTCAGCAGATTGTATTTTTCTATGGTTTGTTGAACTTTTTTAATCATAGCGTTTTCGACGAATTATTTTACTGAAACAGCGAATTTATTTCCAAAATATCTTCGCAGTAATAGTCTGCTTTCTTGTTCAGCAAATCTTCTCTGTTCCCCAATCCGTTCAAATACGCACAGCTCAATATTCCTGAATTTTTAGCAGCCATGATATCATTAACACCGTCCCCGATCATTAAAGTATTTGCCCGGGACGAAATATACTTATCCAATAAGTATTCAATGACCCGTTTATCCGGTTTTGAAAAAGACAGGGAATCCATTCCAATGATTTCGGTAAAATACTTGTCTATCTTTAAACCTTCAGCTATTTTGACTGTAAATTTGTGGCGTTTATTGGTCAAAATAATCTTGGTCTTTTTTTTAAAATTTTTCAGTACTTCTTCTACATGAGGATAGAGGACCGCATTATCCAAAAGATGCTTATCATAGTAACCGGTGAAGATTTTCATTGCTTCTTCTCGAAATCTGAAATTATCCTGTCCTAGCACTCTTTCTATTAATTTAATAATGCCATCACCGACGAAACTAATTATTTCCTTTTTAGGCTTTTGTTCAAGATTAAGCGCCTTTAAAGTAAAATTAATACTATGAGCAAGATCATCTCCCGTGGACACAAGCGTGCCATCAAAATCAAATATCATCAAATCTATTTTTTTCATTACGTCACCGTGTTTCCTTATAACCAAGAGTGTAAACAAACACAAGTTTGATTCTTAGGAAAACGCCAATTCCGTCAGCGAATACCCTAAAGGGCACGATAGGCGCGTCGGAATGGGTAATTGGATACCCGTGATTAAAAAGTGTTTGACTAAGTTCTATGGTAGTGCTAAAAATATCCCGAACCGCTTGGATCTCGTTACTCGACTGAGACGGTAGTATTAATGTCGAACTAAGGTCTTCCTCTATGCGGAAGGCCTTTTTTAATGAGCCTTGATTTTCCGAAACGTAGTGCACGGAAAATCTTAGAGCGAATTATCCCCTGAGCGAAGCGAATGGGGATTGTGAAATATTATTGAAAAGAAGCGACGTAGGATTTGACACTTGCTGATAGTGAGCCAAGCTGAGAACGAATGAAATGAAGTTCGAAGCGTAAGGCGAACTATACCAGAAACGTAGTGCACGGAAAATCTTAGAGCGAATTATCCCCTGCGCGGAGCGAATGGGGATTGTGAAATATCATTGAAAAGAAGCGACGTAGGATTGTCTATGCAGAGACAACATTTTCATAAATTTGCCATCATCGGCGCCGGCATGGTGGGAACCGCCATCGGCTTTCTGTTAAATAAAGCCGGTTATCAAGTTACCGTTGTCTGCGACAAATCCTCTGCCGCTCTCAAAAGAGCTCTTCCCTACACCGGCGATAATGTTTCCTCGAAACTGCAGGACATATGGCGTCAGGCCGATTGCATTTTAATCACTACGCCCGATGATGCTATTGCGCCTGCCTGCGAAGAAATCGCAATTTCACCGGATATCAAAGGCAAGCTTGTTTTTCACATGAGCGGTGCGGGGGGACTTGACCTTTTGGCATCCGCAAAGCAAGCGGGGGCCTCCGTGGCCAGCATTCATCCCTTGCAGAGCTTTTCTTCTATTGACCAGGCCATAAAAAACATACCCGGCAGCTATTTCGGGGTAACAGCGGGCAAGACAGCTCTCCCGCACGCGAAAAACATCATTCGTAAACTGGGCGGCATTCCCATTGTCATTTCCGACAACCAGAAACCGCTATATCACGCCGCCGCTTGTTTCGCGTCCAACTATCTGGTATCGTTGATGAACATCGTGGAATCCATTTACCAGTCCATAGGCATCAAAGAAAAAGACGCGAAAAAAGCCTATCTGCCGCTCGTTTATGGAAGTTTGAGAAACATTGAAAAATCAGGTTCTGTTTTGTCACTCACCGGCCCCATTGCCCGCGGTGATTGCGGAACCATTAAAAAACACATAACGGCGATCAATAAAAATCTTCCCCGATATGCCTCGCTCTATTCTTCTCTTGGTTTTATAACGGTGGAAGTCGCCAAACAAAAAGGAACCCTCAAGGCGGGGCAGGCAAAAAAAATTAAAGCCCTTTTGAAAGGAGAACCATCATGAGCACGCAAACTAAAATAACGCGAAAAACAACGGCGGACATCAAAAAAATGAAAATCGACGGGGAGAAAATCACCATGCTCACCGCTTATGATTACGCGATGGCTTTGATACTGGATGAGTGCAATATTGACATGATTCTCGTCGGCGATTCTCTGGGAAATGTCGTTCTGGGTTATGACACAACACTGCCCGTCACCATGGAGGATATGCTGCATCATACGAAAGCCGTTTCGCGCGGCGTTCATAGCGCACTGATTGTTGCCGATATGCCTTTCTTATCTTATCAGGTATCCGGACAGGCCGCTGTGCAGAATGCCGGAAGATTCCTGCAGGAAGCCAATGCCCAGGCTGTTAAACTGGAGGGAGGAAGAGACGTCGCTGAAACAGTGAAAAAAATTACCTCAGCGGGAATCCCGGTCATGGCGCATCTGGGTCTTACGCCCCAATCCATACATCAACTCGGCGGCTATAAAGTTCAGGGGAAAAAGGAAGAGGCCGCGCGAAAGATTATTGAAGATGCCAAAATTCTGGAAGAAGCAGGCGCTTTTTCAGTTGTTCTGGAATGTATTCCGGAAGGACTTGCCGCTGAAGTAACCGGGTGTCTTTCCATTCCGACTATCGGCATCGGCGCCGGAGTGCATTGCGACGGACAGGTGCTTGTCATTAATGATTTACTGGGTATGTCTGACCGTTTTACGCCAAAGTTTGTGAAAAAATATGCCAACCTGAATTCCGAAATCAAGAAGGCCGTGAAAAATTATATCGGGGAAGTCAAGAACAGCAACTTCCCCGATACTGAACACAGTTTCAAATAATTATGGATATTTCTTATTTTTCATTGTCAAATGGCGATGAATGCTATCGTCATCCGCTTCGCTTCTCAAGCCTGGGTCTTACTAATAAACGACAATATTAGCTTTTTCCCTTAATTTCTTTAAAACATCATTGAATGCTTCCATCTTCTTGCGCTGTTCCAGATGTGCAGAAATCTTGTCCTTCACTTCGTCCAGAGTAACTTTTTTCGCCGGTTTTTTATCCAATACCTGAATGACATGATAACCATATTCTGTTGTAACGACCGGTCCGATTGCGCTTTTTGCCTGCGTAAAAGCAGCCTTTTCAAATTCTTGCACCATTTGCCCTTTTCGAATGTAACTTAAATCCCCGCCAACTTCCTTACTGGGACAATCAGAATTCTTGCGGGCAATATCCGCAAAATCGCCACCACTCAGCAATTGCTTGCGCAAATTTTCTATTTTTCCTTTTTTCTCGGCTTTTATTTTCTCCGTGTCATCCTTTCCGACCGTTACGAGAATATGTCGCACGTGGACACTTTCAGGCTCGGAAAAGAGTTTGTCTTTATTATCGTTATAAAATTTATTGATTTCTTTTTGAGTGGGTTTTGTCTTTTCACCCATTTCCATATTTCTGAATTTATCTATCTTAACAGCCAGGATGATATCGTCCTGTGTTATTCTATTTTCCTTGAAAAAATCTTCAATCTTTTTACCCGGGGGAAGACTGGTTTTGACACTTTCCATTGCTTTTGCAACTTCCTCATTCGTGGCTTGTATTTTTCTTTTTTCAATTTCATTGGATAAAAGCGTTCGCGCGATAAACACGTCTATTAATTGTTTTCTCAGATTTGCCTTGAATTCCTTTTGTTTGTCAGAAGGTATCTTGCTTTTGATAAGATTAAATTTGTCATTCAGTGAATTTTCCAATTCAGCTTTTTTCAAAACTTTCCCATCAACACTGACAACGATGTCACCTTTTTGCATGTCTTCTGTTTTGACATCAGGCGTACTGTCCGCCGGAAGACTGGAAACGGGACTCTGAACATTGCCTGCATCAGCAGGCTTAGACTCTTCTTTCCCTTTATCCGAACATCCTGAAACCATTACAAAAACAAACAAAAGTAAAATAATTGGCCAAC
The DNA here is from genome assembly GCA_002441205.1 of Syntrophaceae bacterium UBA6255. GTDB lineage: Bacteria > Desulfobacterota > Syntrophia > Syntrophales > Smithellaceae > Smithella. The sequence continues at coordinate 19,896 of DJVN01000220.1, forward strand.
TCTTGGTAATTTGAGTTTTCATGAATCTCCTCCCGAAAATATTTAAAAAGTTTTTTAATGTTTTGATTTTATATGTAAAATATCCATGCCCGTCAAGATAAATTTCTTCTTAATTTTTAGACTTTTAATGGTCATCAGGTTATCTCCCGCAGACAGCGCAAAATGTTCTTTTGTTCAAACAGTGCGGGGATTTCTTGCTGGTTATAATGCAGTTCTGAGCTATTCAGCATGTAAATAATCTGCTCCAATGCCAGGAACATATTGATTTGAGGGAAAACTTCTCTGGTAAAATAATGAACAAGCTTGAGCGTTTTAAAACCATCAAACCAGTCGTTGAATTGCCTTGCCATCAATTTCTCATCTTTTGCCACACGACGCATTTTAGGCCAAACCAGATGAAATTTGTTCTCTTCGAGAAACGACTTTAGCCGGGGATGAATGATTTCGGTTTTTTTGAGAATTTCATGCTCATTTCTAAGCAACATATCTTGAACAAGCCGCAGCCATTCAGACAATATTAAGAATATACGTGGATCATACAAATAATATTCCTTTTCACAACTACCTGAAAGAAACCGTTCTATTCTCTTGCCGGTTCCAAACGGGACTCTTGTTGATAAACGTCCTGAAGGATAAACACATGTTTCTTTTGTATAATCAATTTTACCGACTTTAGCCAGTTTGTTCAGAAAATAAAAATCTTCTCCGGCGCCCCGCCTGTTCATCCCTCTGACCTCCAGGTATGTGTCGGCTGAAACGGAAATCGTTGATCCTATGGCATGAAAAGCCCAGGGAGACTTCGCGTATTTCAATCCTAAAACCCAGTAACGCAAAAATATTTCATAACAGCAGATGGCGGCCTGCTCATTATCATGTTCGGGCATCGGGTGCTCATAAGCCACGATGGCGGTTTTCACCAACGGGGAGAAGAATTGCCTAATGACCGAAAGATAATTATTCTGAACCAAGGTATCGGCATCGAGACTGATGATCACGTTGCCCGGCCTGAAATCTGTTTTCAAAAGACGTAACGCCGTATCCATGCCGATTTTCCGCGCCATGCCCACGCCTCCCGTATCTCGTGGCATTTCAAAGCCTTCGGATGACGCATTGATATATCCAAGATTCATCATCGAATCCGATATCATATTAAGAAGAGGATATATTTCCTTTTCCCGCTTAAACATTTTTAAAGATTTTTTTTTCACAAGCGCATCAAGGATCTGCATGGTCTGCACATTATTTTCTATGTCTGAAGCCGGTGAATGTTCCGTATTGTTTACAACGCAAATCACCAGCGTGTTTTTCAGTGATGAAGGCGGATTTTTTGCCAAAGAAGCCAGCGTGAAAAAAAGCATTTCCTTCTCCGCGTAAGCCGGTATCACGACTGCCTGAGAAATATCATCGCTGTCATCCGCGATTAATTCCCATTTTTCGCCCACAGAATAATTCATCAAATATTCATTCAGCAATGCATCTTTTTTCATTGTATTATTTTAGAAACTTTTTCTTTCAATGAAGAATAGTCGTCTCCGTTAATCCAGTGAATAACCACACCTTTTCTTTCCATGCGCCGAAACCACGTTTCCTGTCTTTTTGCAAATTGATGAATCGCCGTATTCAACTTCTTTTTCATTTCTTCAAAAGTGATTTTCTTTTGTAAATAATTTGCGATAAAGCGGTATTCCAGTCCGAAACTCTCCAGTTGTTGCCAACGCAATCCCGCAGAATGCAGATTCACGACTTCTTCGACCATGCCCTGTCCGAGTCTTTCTTCCAGTCTTTTGGTAATACGCTGTCTGAGCAGTTCTCTTTCACATCTGATGCCGAAGACCGCCGCTTCCACTTCAGGCTTTTGGGGTGTGCTTATATTTTTAGCGCTTCGCGCCATTTCAATTTCTATGGCCCTGATTAATCTTTCGGTATCATCAAGATCTGTTCTATTATGTAATTGAGGTTTCAGGGCAAAAAGAATTTTTTGCAGTTCATCTTTCGTTTTTCCACAGAAGTCATTTCTTACTTCTTCGTTGATTGGCGCTGCCGGCATGTCATACTCACAAAGGACGGATTCCAGATAAAGTCCCGTTCCCCCCACAAGAACAGGCAGCTTATTTCTTACATGCAGATCATTGAATATTTCGTAAAACATTTTCTGAAATTTAAACACATTATATTCATTTCCCGGATCCACAACATCGATCAAATGATAAGGAATCTTCCGGCCTTTTACGATATAGTCACTCAAATCTTTACCGGTTCCGATATTCATATATCTGTACACCTGACGGGAATCAGCAGAAATTATTTCTCCATTAAATTCAAAGGCAAGCCGTGTCGCAAGACGGGTTTTTCCGGATGCAGTAGGTCCAAGAATGACGATAAGATTTTTTTCCATATTTATCTTGATATTATCCTTCTTTGAATGTAGAAAAAACGGCAATTATCGAGCATCCATAATGACAAAGAGACTGGATTTAGGAAAAGAAGCGATATTCCCGCTGATTTTAAAAATGAGTTGGCCGTCCATTATAGCCATGACCGCCATGTCTCTTTATAATTTTATCGATACCTTCTGGCTGGCTCGTTTTAGTTCACAGGCTTTGGCTGCGCTAACTATCTGCTTCCCCGTTCAATTAATTGCCGCCGCTATCGGCATCGGAACAGGCGTTGGCGCAGGCTCTTTTTCCGCAAGAATGTTGGGCGCCGGCAAACACCTTGAAGCAAAACAAGCGGCCGGTCAGACATTTTTCCTTTCTCTTTTTTTCGGGTTGATAAGCATTATCGTGGTTTTATCTTACGGAGACGCCATGCTTATTTTCTTTGGCGCCTCCGATGAAATATTACCCCTCTGTCATGATTACCTTTATCTTATTGTTTACAGTTCGCCTTTTCTATACTTCGCGATGATGACTGCCATCATGCTTCGTGTTGAAGGCAGGCCTCTTTTATCAATGTATATTGTTATAACAGCTTTAATCTCCAGCGCCATTATAGATCCTTTTTTAATTTTCGGGATTGGCCCTTTCCCGCGATTGGGAATCAAAGGAGCCGCCCTGGCCACGATTGTCGCCCAGTTGATTATGTTTATATTTTCCCTGATTTTTTTGCAATTGAAATCATCGAAATTCGAGTTTAAATGGGAATACACGATGCCCAATATTCAGATCCTCAAAGATATTTATTCGACAGGATTGCCTTCCATGGTCACAAATTTTATCATCAGTCTTGTTTTAATCGTCTACAATCATGTCCTTGCAAATTTCGGCTTTCAGGCAATCGCTGCTTTCGGAATATGTTTCCGCGTCACCGGTCTGGCCACCATGGTATTGTTCGGTATCGGAGCAGGCGTAATGCCGATTGTTGGATACAATTTAGGCGCCAGACTTTTTCAGAGATTACGAGAATCTGTTTGGGTTGCGCTAAAAGTATCTCTTTACTTTGCTTTTGCTTCTGTAATCATTTTAGAAATATTTTCTTCTCATATCGTATCCCTTTTTTCCAACGACCGTATTCTAACTGAAATTGCCATACCCGCTTTACGCATTCATCTTGCAGCGCTTATTTTTTCCGCTCCCATCATCATTTATGTCAATATGTTTATCGGATTGGGCAAAGGCACTCTTGCGATGGTCATACTTTTCATTCGTGACATTATCGTTTTCATTCCTCTGCTGATTATTTTGCCATTATTTTTCGGACTAACCGGAGCGTGGGTGGCATTACCTTTGGCGAGCATGATGGCGTTACTGATGGTTGTTTACCTGGCAAAGAAAGAACTGAAAAAAATTGAAAGCTCTTAATGATCTTTCATTTTCTCTATTCAAATCCCTTTGAGCTTCGCTCAGGGGATAGATCGTCCAACAAGTTTCAGCACAGCTTCTGAAACTTGGGACTCACTAACGAAAATGCCCCGTTTATTTAAATAAACGGGGCATTTTGCACTTAAGATAATTTCTAATTAATTGCGCGTATTATAGTGGTTGAACATTTGTCGCACTTGGACCTTTGTTTCCCTGTTCAATATCGAAACGGATTTTTTGACCTTCATAAAGCGTCTTAAATCCTGTTCCGGAAATGGCACTATAATGAACAAAAACATCGCCGCCTTCTTCGCTTTCAATAAAACCAAAACCTTTTTTTTCATTGAACCACTTAACTTTTCCTTCTGCCAAAGCGTTAACCCTCCTTATTAAATATTTGCCTCCCGTAATGAGTATTTTACAGGAAACAAAAAAACCGCATCAATTCTTATTCAAAAATTAAGAATTAAATGCGGTTATTTTCTTTATTATAAAATTTAACACTTACAATTCCTAATAAAAAATCGCCTGAATTTTATTTAAAAAAGAAACAGCACGAAGGCGATCTTTCCAAGTTACCGTTTTATTATCATCGTTATTTTATAAAATCAAGTTTTTTTTCATAATTTAATTATGTTTTTTTACTATAAACCTGCGCAAAATATGCTCAAGCTCTTTTTCTTTTCCCCAAAAAAAATGATCCGCGCCTTTAATGATTTCGACGGGTAAATTTATTTTTTCAGTTTCAGACATCAAACCATCCAGCGTGCAAAATTCATCGACATCTCCGCACACAATTAAATCGATCTTGCTTTTTAATTTATTCCACTCAAATTCAAAATAATCAACCGGCGGCGAAACGCAAATACTGCAAAAAAACGGATTGGCGATTTGTGGAAGAATCTTTGAGCCCACCCAAGCGCCAAAAGAATAACCGGCAAAAAAAATTTTCTTCAGCCCCAGTTGTTTCAAATATTCACTGACGGCTAAAATATCTTCCTGCTCGCCCTTCCCTTCATCGTAACTCCCTGTGCTTCCGCCCACCCCGCGGAAGTTAAATCTCAGCGTGGAAATATTTTCGGCGGCAAAGGCCTCCTGTATGGCTGCAACAACATTATTATGCATCGAGCCACCCATCAGAGAATGCGGATGACAGATTACCACACCTCTTTCTTTAGAAATTTTCGAAAACAATCCTTCAATGACTAAAGAGCCATTATGGATATGTATTTTTTCTTCCTGCATTTTAATTTCTAGCCCTTTAGAGCTACCTGTCGGCGCGATCCCCGCGCACTGTTTGTATTAAATCGATCCGGCTCTGTGACAGGCGCAAAAACTTTGTTCATCATATTTCTTCAGGGACGGTTCCACTTTTTCGCAAATTTCAGCTTTATAAGAACAGCGATTTTGGAAAGGACATCCGCCGTCATGTTCTGTTCCGGCCTCTCCTTTGACGCTGATTATCTCCCTTTTCCGGCGCGGATCGCAAACGGGTACGGCGGAAAGCAACATTCGCGTATAGGGATGCAGCGGCCGAGAATATATATTGTGATTCAATGCGAGTTCAACAATTTTGCCCAGATACATCACGGCAACGCGATCGGAAATATACCGGATGACATTCAGATCATGAGAAACAAACAAATAGGTCAGATTAAAATCCTTTTTCAAATCTCTAAGCAGATTTAATATCTGCGCCTGAATGGAAACATCCAGTGACGAAACCGGTTCATCGGCAATAATCAATTCCGGATTCAACACAAGCGCGCGTGCGATCCCAATGCGCTGACGCTGCCCGCCGCTGAATTCATGCGGATAACGACCGGCCTGTTCCTTTTTCAATCCAACCTTAGACATTATTTCCAATGCCGTTTGAGTACGGGATGTCTTATCTCCAATCCCGTGAATGGTCAGCGGCTCTTTTATCGCGCTGACGGCTGACTTTCTCGGATTCAAAGAAGAATAAGTATCTTGAAAAATAATTTGAACACGGCGGCGATACAACTTTAAACCTTCTTTATTGTAAGACAAAATATCTTCGCCTTTAAACATCAGATACCCTGACGAAGGTTTCTCCAGCCGGGTAATTAGTCTCGCCAGGGTTGATTTGCCGCAGCCGGACTCCCCCACCAGACCCAATGTTTCACCCTTGTAAATTGTCAGGTCAATATTATCAACGGCACGAATAATTCTTTCCTGAGGGTTGAAAAAACCGCTGCTTAAAGAATATTTTTTCGTCAGCTCTCTAATTTCAAGCAATGAGTTCTGCATGATTTGCTCTGATTTAATGTGATTTTTCTAAAAACACTTATAATATGTCATTCCGAGAAACGCGAGCGGCGAGAAATCTAAAAAGATATCTCCCTCGGGTCGATATGACAACTTTCACTGACATAATACTAACTATTCTCCCCTCCATTATATTTCCAGCACGAAACAAAATGATCCGGCTCAATTTCCGAAAGCAAAGGCATTCCGTCATGACACGCTTCATCAGCATAAGCACACCTCTCATAAAAACGGCAGCCGGATGACACATTATACAAATCAGGAACAGCGCCCGGAATCGTTTTGAGATAGTCCCGCTTTTCAATGGAATCAAAACATCTTGCCGGGATTGATTCCAGCAAACCCCGCGTGTAGGGATGCAGCGGACGGTCAAAGAGCGCTTCTACGGCGGCATACTCCACTATTTTCCCCGCATACATGACGGCAACCTTTTCGGCAGCCTGGGCAATAACACCCAAATCATGTGTAATCAGAACAACCGTCATATTATTTTTTTGCTTTAATTCTGAAATCAAATCCAGAATCTGCGCCTGAATAGTGACATCCAGCGCCGTGGTCGGCTCGTCTGCCAGAAGCAGCTTCGGATGACAGGACATCGCCATGGCAATCATGACGCGCTGACGCATGCCGCCGCTGAGATTATGGGGATAATCCCGCACTCGTTTTTGAGGATCAGGAATCCCCACCTCGCGCAACAAATCAACGCTTATCTCCATAGCTTTTTTAGCAGGAAGATTTTGATGCAGACGGATGGCCTCGGCAATCTGCTCACCCACACGAAAAACCGGGTTGAGCGACGTCATCGGCTCCNNTTGGCGGGAATAAGACGCATAATGGAAAGGGACAGCATTGTTTTGCCGCAACCGGATTCACCGACAATCCCGAGCGTTTCACCGGGATCAATGCTTAGCGAAACACCATCAACAGCCCTGATTCTTCCCCGGGTAGAATCGAATACCGTCATCAAATCTTTTATTTCCAGCAGAGGCGGCATATAAAATTATCTATTTGCGAACGCGATTGCGCAGAAATTCCACGAGCAGACGTACAGCAACTCCCGATGCGCCTTTGGGGATATAAGGTTTATCCTTGTCCGCCCGGGCCGGACCGGCAATATCCAGATGCACCCACGGATAATTTACGACAAATTTGCTCAAAAATGCGGCGGCCGTAATTGTTCCGGCAGAACGATTGCCGGCATTTTTGTAATCGGCAATATCGCTCTTGATCAGTTCATGATAATGCTCCCAAAGGGGCAATTCCCAGACAAGTTCGCCTGTAGCCCTGGCTGCTTTTTCAATTTCCTTTTTAAGTTTATCATCAGTTCCCAGCATGCCGCTTACATCATCACCCAGAGCAACAACGCAGGCGCCGGTCAGCGTAGCCACGTCAATAACGGCTTGAGGTTTAAACTCGGAAGCATAGGCCAGCGCATCGGCCAGAAGCAAACGTCCTTCCGCATCCGTACTGAGAATTTCTATGGTCTTGCCGGAATACGATTTTAAAATATCGCCCGGTTTAAAAGCCGAACCGCTGGGCATATTTTCCGACGCCGGAATCAGCGCGACAACATTCAATGGAATTTGAATATCCGCAGCTGCCATAATCACTCCCATGACGGCGGCACCACCGGACATATCTGTCTTCATCTCATCCATCTTATCCGAAGGCTTGATGGAAATTCCACCGCTGTCAAACGTCAATCCTTTGCCTACAAGAACAATCGGTGACGCGTTTTTCTTGCCGCCTGTATATTCCAGAATAATAAATTTAGGTTCTTCCATACTTCCGGAAGCAACGGCCAGAAGAGCGTTCATTCCCATTTCCTTCATTTTTTCCTTATCCAGAACTTTACAGGTTACATTTTTTCTTTTAGCAATCTCTCTAGCTTTTTGCGCCATGATAGAAGGCG
>DJVN01000119.1 GCA_002441205.1 Syntrophaceae bacterium UBA6255
ATTAATGCTTCAATCTTCGCTTTGCTCGATTTTAGCAAGTCTCACTACGTTTCTGAAATCTGGGTCTCATTAAATCATTTACGGTATGACATAAAACATAATAGAGAAAAAATGACAAATACTTCCGCCCAGGACAAATAAATGCCAAATCGCATGATTGAAAGGAAGCTTCTGCCAGGCGTAAAAAATTGTTCCAAAAGTATAGGCGCATCCACCGGAGACGAGCAGGACCAGGCCACCCGGAGGCAAGGTCTGAATAAGGGGTTTGATGGCGAAAATGATGATCCAGCCCATCAAAATGTAGGTGATCGTGGAGATAACTTGAAAACGATGCACGAAAAAAACTTTTAAGAAAATTCCGACAACGGTTAAAGACCAGATTAAAGCAAGCATACTCCAACCAATGACGCCATGGAGCGTGACAAGCAGAAAAGGGGTATACGTTCCGGCAATCAGAATATAAATGCAGGCATGATCCATTATTTTAAATTTATATTTTAAGTTTTGTTTACTGCAACTGTGATACAGCGTGGAGGACGTGTAGAGTAAAACAAGCGTTGTACCGAAAATAGTACAGCTGATAATGTGTCTTAAATCTCCATAGAGGCTGGAAAAAACGATCAAAAGAATCAATGCGGCAATGCTGAACACGATGCCGAATCCGTGAGTAATGCTGTTGATTTTTTCTTCCAGGGGACTATATTTTTCTGCCGTTTGTAATGGTGTCATTTTTTTGTTTCCTTAATCAGTCTTTTTTAAATATGACGATAGTGCTCCGTTGTCAACCGTTAATAAAAAGATTGTAATAAAAAGATATATATTAATTCTTGACGGATGGGTCGAAGTCGTAATAATAATCAAGTCAAAGGTTAAGAGGCTCAGCCTTTTCGTTTTCAGGATAGGACAATCAAAGGAGAAAAACGTGATACCCAGATATTCCCGTGAAATTATGACAGCAGTTTGGAGTCAGGAGAATAAATACAAAAAATGGCTGGATGTGGAAATATCCGCCTGTGAAGCATTGGCTAAACTGGGCAAAATACCCCGGCGGTCACTTAAAAATATCAAAGGAAAGATTGCAATTAATGTCAAGCGTATCGATGAAATCGAAAAAGTTACCAAACATGATGTGATCGCTTTTTTAACGTCTCTTACGGAAAAAGTCGGTGAGGACGGACGTTTCATTCATATGGGTATGACGTCATCGGATGTTCTGGATACGGCTTTTGCCGTTCAGTTAAAAGAAGCTGCTGAAATTTTACTCGATGATATTGATAAACTCCTGCTGGTTTTAAAAAGGCGAGCCTTGGAAAATAAAAACACGATAATGATTGGAAGGTCTCATGGCATTCATGCCGAACCGATTACCTTCGGGCTGAAATTGGCGCTCTGGTATCAGGAAATGCAACGCAACCGTCAGCGTCTCCTGAAGGCGAAAGAATCGGTCAGCTATGGAAAAATATCCGGCGCGGTCGGCACCTTTTCATTCATTGATCCGTCTGTTGAGGAATATGTCTGTAAAAAACTTGGTCTTAAGCCTGCGCCTGTGTCTTCGCAAGTTGTTCAACGAGACCGTCATGCGGAATTTTTCACAACGTTGGCAATCATTGCATCATCGTTGGACAAGTTCGCTCAGGAGATCAGGTTATTACAAAGAACGGAGGTCAGGGAAGCAGAAGAATATTTTTCGAAAGGACAGAAAGGTTCTTCGGCCATGCCGCACAAACGCAATCCGGTTCTTTCGGAAAATCTTTCAGGGTTGTCCCGTCTGGTGCGTTCTTATGCCGTTGCCTCTCTGGAAAATATCGCTCTCTGGCATGAAAGGGATATCAGTCACTCTTCCGTGGAAAGGGTCATCGGACCTGATGCCACCATTTCTTTGGATTTTATGCTGGATAGATTTACCGGCCTGCTGGATAAACTGGTCATTTATCCGGAAAAAATGATGGATAATTTAAACATGACGCATGGTGTTATCTTCTCTCAAATGGTGCTTTTGGCTCTCATTGAGAAGGGCTTAACCAGGGAATCCGCTTATGTAATTGTACAGAGCAACGCAATGAAATCCTGGCAGGAAGGACTGGAATTCAAAGACTTGCTGGAAAAGGATTCGTCAGTGAAGAAATATTTGACTAAAAAAGATTTAGCCTCGATATTTAATTTAAATAATTTCCTGAAGAATTTAGATTTTATCTTTAACCGGGTATTCAAAAAATAATTTATGTTATTTATTCTTTGATCAAGATCGTTTCTTTATTGAATTCATCGCAGGTGTCGGGATAATCAATATTATAATGCAAACCGCGGCTTTCTTTCCTGACACGGGCGCACTGGATAATGAGTTTGGCCACCATGGTGATATTGCGAAGTTCGATGAGGTCTTTGGTAACCTTGTAATTCCAGTAGTATTCATTGATTTCCCTTTGAATCATATCAATTCTGCGTTCAGCTCTGGCGAGTCGTTTGTCTGAACGGACGATTCCGACGTAATTCCACATACACCGGCGGACTTCATCCCAGTTGTTGGTCACGACGATACTTTCATCGCTTTCCGAGGAGTCCCCCGGGTCCCATGGGCGAATCAGTACGGTGCTTAAGTCCGTTTGCCGGAAAGACTTGGCTATTTTTGTGAAGACACGGTGAGAGAAGACCAGCGCTTCGAGAAGAGAATTGCTGGCCAGACGATTCGCGCCGTGCAGTCCTGTGCAGGAAACCTCACCGCAGGCAAAGAGATTATCGATGGATGTCTTGCCGTCATGATTCACGGCGACACCGCCGCAGATATAATGAGCGGCGGGGGCGATAGGAATGGGCTGTGACGTAATGTCTATGCCGTATTCCAGGCATTTATGATAAATATTGGGGAAACGGTTGATGATGAAATCACGGTCGCGGTGGGTGATATCCAGAAGGACATATTCATCGCCGGATTTTTTTATTTCCGTGTCAATCGCTTTGGCAACGACGTCGCGTGGCGCCAGGTTCTTCATGGTGTGATATTTATCCATAAATGTCTCGCCGCTTTTTAGTTTCAGAATACCTCCCTCGCCGCGAACCGCTTCGCTGATGAGAAACGCTTTGGCCTCCGGATGAAACAGACAGGTAGGATGAAACTGGATGAACTCCATATTGGCGATTTTTGCTCCTGCTCGATAAGCCATGGCGATCCCGTCGCCCGTGGCGATGTCGGGATTCGTGGTAATGAGATACACTTTGCCGGCGCCGCCGGTGGAAAGGATGGTGTATTTGGCCCGGTAGGTATGAATTTCGCCATTTTGAATGTCGAGAACATACGCGCCTACGCAGTTAATCGTCTGGCCTTTATCATCTTTTTGGAGGATGAGATCGATGCCGATATGATTTTCATAAATCTGGACATTTTTCAGAGCAGCAACTTTCTCGTGAAGCGCCCGTTCAATTTCTTGTCCGGTCAGATCCTTAGCGTGCAGAACGCGACGGCGATGATGTCCTCCTTCCTGACCTAAATCATAGAGATGGGGCGGTTCTTCTGATTTTGTGAAATTGACGCCCCATTCAATCAATTCCTGAATCCGGGGAGGCGCCTCCCGAACCACAAAATCAACGACGTCTTTATTGCAGAGCCCAGCGCCGCAGATCAACGTATCACTGATGTGTTCTTCAAAACTATCCGTTTTGTCTGTTACGGCAGCGATACCGCCTTGAGCGTAATTGGTATTGGATTCGGATTTTTCTTTTTTGGTCACAATGGCGACACTGCCAAGCGTTGATGCTTTAATGGCCAGGCTTAACCCGGCAATGCCGCTGCCCAAAATCAAAAAATCAATCCTGAATTCCATTGTAATCCCCGATGTTGATGTGGATGATAAAAGTTTGTTTACAAATCGTGTTTGCTTTTATATATGGATTTAATGTTTTTAGCAAAGATAAAAATGAAAGATAGTTTATGCTCGTATTAGGTATAGAATCATCCTGTGATGAAACGGCTGCCGCTGTAATTCATAATCATAAGATACATTCCAATGTGATTGCATCTCAGATAGCGGTTCATTCTCCCTATGGGGGTGTTGTTCCTGAAATAGCTTCGCGTAAACATCTTGAAGTTATTAATTCAGTTATCAAACAGGCGTTAAGCAGCGCCGGTGTGTCAATAAAAGACATTGAAGGCATTGCCGTCACGTGTGGGCCCGGTTTAATAGGATCTCTTTTAATCGGCCTGTCTACGGCAAAAGCTCTTGCCTTCGCACTGGATATTCCGATGATCGGTGTAAATCATCTCGAGGGTCATATCGCAGCGGTATTTCTTTCGGAAAAAGTCCCGACATTTCCCTTTGTCGCTTTGGTTGTTTCCGGAGGACATACCAGCGTTTATCTGGTAAAAAATTATCATGATTTTCATGTAATCGGACAAACTCGGGATGATGCCGCCGGAGAGGCGTTTGACAAGGCGGCAAAACTTCTTAATCTGGGTTATCCCGGCGGTGTTATTATCGATAAAATGGCGATAAAAGGAAATCCCCGCGCCGTGTCTTTTCCGAGAGCGATGAAGGATTCTCAAGATTTTAGTTTTAGCGGGTTGAAAACATCTCTATTAACCATGCTTAAAAAAAGGTGCCATGATTTCAGCGATGAAGAATTACCGGACATAGCGGCAAGTTATCAGGAAGCTATTGTAGATACCCTTGTTGATAAAACCATTAAAGCCGCGGAAGATCATAAGATGGATAAAATAGTTGTCTGCGGCGGCGTGGCGGCAAACAGCAGACTGCGTGAAAGGTTTTCTATGCAGACAGCGGCCAAAAACATACAGCTGTTTATTCCACCAGTTATTCTATGTACGGATAACGCGGCAATGATAGCCGGCATGGGAGAAATTATGCTTAAAAATGGTTTAAGATCATCACTTGATCTGAATGCTGTGTCGCGCTGGCCGTTATCATAAACCTTAAGTTTTTATATTCATAAGAGCAATCATGAATACGCCGAAAGATATCCTTCAACATTACTCCATTAAACCCCGAAAAAAATTGGGTCAATCTTTCCTTGTGGATCAAGGCAGTATTGAAAAAATTGCCGATATAGCCGATGTACAGAAAAATGACGTCATTATAGAAATTGGAGCTGGCATTGGAATGCTGACAGAATGTCTGGCAAAAAAGGCATCTAAAATTATCGCCATTGAGTTAGATACTCGATTGATTGAAGTCCTGAAAGACAGATTGATACAATATGAGAACATTGAAATTCATTCCGGGAATGTTTTGATGTTTGATTTCAGAGCTCTCGCCGAAACAGTCCATCAGAAAATTAAAGTAGTCGGTAATATACCGTATAATATTTCGAGCCCCGTATTGTTTTATTTGCTTTCTTTCAAGGAGATTATCAATTCTTTCATCTTGATGATGCAAAAAGAATTCGTTGAACGTTTGGTAGCATCTCCCGGGAGCAAGCGTTACGGAGTTCCGTCAGTCATTTTGCAGATGTTTTCGACTGTGGAAAAGGTTATGAATGTACCGGCCGCTTTTTTTTATCCCGTTCCCAAAGTAGAATCATCGATCATGAAGGGAGTTTTTCTTGATAAGCCGAAAACTGAACTCCATGATGAAGATTATTTTGTGAGAGTTGTCAGAGATTCTTTTGCTCAGCGGCGAAAAATGATTTTCAATAATTTGAAGAAATCAAAATTAATGAACGGATTTGAAGAATCACTATTGAAAGATGCGTTAAAATTAGCTTCCATTGATGGTCAGAGAAGAGCGGAAACTCTAACGTTAGAGGAATTTGGGGATCTGAGTAATATTTTAAGAGAAAAAACCGAACGATATTTTTAAAAAAAAATTTTGAAATAATTTTACATCAAACTAAAACGCAAAAGTGTTGTTGTGAGCATATACAGAAAGATGACCATTCGTTGTTGATGAAATACCTGATGTGTAGGCACGACCTAAGATTTGATTGTCTTCAAAATAAGGGGTGCTGCCGAGTTTAACTACTGCTTCAATAGCAATAGGGGCATGAATGGAACTGTTATTCATAACGACTTCCAGCTTACACCCGTTACGCACATTAGGATCGTTTGTCGAAACGACTTCTAATGTCATGGAGCCGGAATGTATAACTGTCCCCCCGGTCATGTATACTTCATCATATCCGAAATATCCTATTTTATCGTAAAAACCAGCGCCAGGATATTTTTGGGGATTTGTTTCAGATGTTCCACTAAAGTAGTCATCTGCATTATTGGGATGAGGATTACGCAAATGATTTGTTATATCGTGATCAGAGTCCCAATAGTTCCAACCATCCGTGACGATACTTTTCAAACTTTGGGATTCTACTTGAATATGGCCGATTCTAACAGTAATCGAGCCAGCCTGCGCAACAACGCCATCAAGCTCATTATCAGAAATAGCGCTTGTTAATGCAAAAGATTGTATGGGAATCATTAAAAGTGAGAAGATGATTATGAATTTTATTAAATTCTTCATGTTCATGAGTATCTCATTAACATAAATGCATAGCAATGTCAACAAATTTATTAATATTATTATTTTTTTAAGAATCCTTTTATTTGTGCTTTATATAATAGTATAAACAATAAATGTAAAGAAATTTTTAAATATTATTTTGGGATTAATTATAACTGTTTTATCGGTCATCATTGGTTTGATGAGGAAAAATATTGACTAATTAATATTGAAATAATAATGATGTCAGTAATATTGGTGAACTGGAAAAATGAAAAGAAAATAAAAAATTCATTATCTGCATATGATTGATTCCCGGATCAGTACAACATCGGGCATCATAGTAGGGTTTTCGGATGAGACAAATAAGGATTACCAAGAAACAATTGACATGATGGAAAAAATCAGGTTTGATTCTGTATGATCGAGAGAGGGCATTGCGGTGTAAAATGAAAAGGAAAAGTTGAAGAGAATGAAAAGATAAGACATTTGGAGCAACTTCAACTATTGCAGGATAAACAAACGCAGGAGATCAATGATGAATTGGAAGGAACCTCTCGGAAAATATTGGTAGAAAGCAAAAGCAAGAAATTTGAAAATAATTTTATGGGAAGAACCCGTTCGTGGAACATTGTTCATTTTAATGGTGAGCCGGACTTAGTCGGAAAATGGTGCAGGTAAGAATATCAAAGCCTATTTACATTCTATACGAGGTGCAATAGAGACAAAATAAGGAGTAAAAAGTGCTAATTGAGATGAAAGTGTTAGGATTAACCATTGATCCTGTTACCAATACCCCGATTGTCATACTGAAAGATATGGATAACAATAAAGCAATCCCTATCTGGATAGGATTGTTTGAGGCCAGCGCCATTGCCACAGAACTTAAAAAAATTGTTTTTCCCAGACCCATGACTCATGACTTATTTTCTGAATTCCTGAAATCTTTTGACGTGACTTTGATTAGAATTGAGATTGTTGATATCCGCAACAATACGTTCTTCTCTAATATTTATCTGAGAAAGGATGGACGGGAATTTACGATTGATGCCCGTCCCAGTGATGCCATTGCGATAGCCTTGCGTGCCAACGCCCCCATTTTTGTGGATGAAATGGTCATTGAAAAATCTCGCAATGTTGATTTTGGTGTAAAGATTAGTGATCTTGACAAGCTGAAAGAAGACAAGATTAAAGAATTTCTGGAGAATCTTTCGGTAGAAGATTTCGGCAAATATAAAATGTAATGAGACTCGCTGAGAGCGAACGAAGTGAAGCTCGAAGCGTAAGTCGAATTATCCCCGAGGCGAAGCGAATGGGGATTTGAGACTCGCTGAGAGCGAACGAAGTGAAGCTCGAAGCGTAAGTCGAATTATCCCCGAGGCGAAGCGAATGGGGATTTGAGACTCGCTGAGAGCGAATCCCGACGTGTCGGGATGAAGCTCGTCACAGCCCCCTAAAGGTGGCGGGATAATTCGCTCTAAGATTTTCCGATCACTGCGTTTCGGAAAATCAGGGCTCATTAAAGCGTAAGTCGTGGTGAGATTCGCTGAGAACGAGTGAAACGAAATTCGAGGTGCAAATCGAACGATCCAAGGGGTTTGCCATTGGAAATCAATGAAACTCAAATATTACAAACGAAGTGCCGTAATGTTTTTAAGTTGAATTGTCCCGAGTGCGAAGCACATCGGGATATCCGCCAAGCGGAGCGGGATAATTGTTATGCATGATAAATAGCTGGAATAGATGTTATGGGAAACATGATTGATGATTTTCAAAATTATCTGGAAGTGGAAAAAAATGTTTCCGAACACACTAAAATGGCTTATGTTGCCGATGTCAATGAGTTTGCAAGATTCTTGATCAATAATAATTTCATAAAAAAGCAAGATGAAGTCATTGATATAAAGCCGGAAAATATCAGGCAATATTTAAGCTGCCTTTATTTACAGAAAATAAAAAAGGTTACGGTCAATCGCAAAGTCGCATCTTTGAGGGCTTTTTATAAATATGTTTTACGGACGGGAAAGATAAATAATAATCCCTCGGAGATGATTCAGACATTAAAAACTGAAAAATACATGCCCAATTTTCTTTCAGTGGATGAAATGCTGGAACTTTTAAAAGCGCAAAATGATAGTTCATCATCAGGCTTGCGGAGCCGCGCCATCCTGGAAATGTTTTATTCCTGTGGATTGCGTCTCAGCGAGTTGGCCGGTTTGGATTTAAATGATATCGATTTTAGTCAAAGGTTAGTCAAAGTCAGGGGAAAAGGCAGAAAGGAGAGAATTGTTCCGGTGGGTGGGCCGGCATTAGAAGCTGTTGCTGAGTATTTACAGAAAACCTCAGAGTTACGTAAAAATAAAAATGAAGACGTTTTTAAAAAACCGTTGTTTCTCAATACTCATGGTAAGAGGATCTCGACCAGGAGCATTGCAAGAATAGTCGATGAAGCAATTTCTAGGAGCGGCATAGGACGAAAGATAAGTCCGCACGCTTTAAGACACAGTTTTGCCACTCATCTTTTAAATGCCGGGGCAGATTTGCGTTCGATTCAGGAATTACTGGGTCATGAGAGCCTTTCCACCACGCAGAAATATACGGCGGTGAATATTAACCGCTTGATGGAGGTGTACGATAAGGCTCATCCGCGCAATCACAAACAATAATTATTCTGAAAAGCCTTTTAATTTTTAAGGAGTAAAAATGAATATCAGGGGTACGACAATATTGGCGGTAAAACGAAACGGCAGGATAACGGTTGCCGGCGATGGTCAGGTGACTCTGGACACCACCATACTCAAGCATGGTGCGAGAAAAGTTCGCCGGCTTTATAATAACGAGGTCATTGTTGGATTTGCCGGGGCGACGGCGGATGCTTTTACTCTTTTTGATCGTTTCGATCAAAAACTGGATCAGTACAACGGTAACTTGTTGAGGGCGGCGGTGGAACTTACAAAGGATTGGCGGACTGACCGAGTTTTGAGACATCTGGAAGCGCTGATGATTGCCGTGAACAAAGATAACGCTCTGATCATTTCAGGCAATGGCGATGTCATTGAAGCCGATGATGATGTGATGGCGATCGGCTCCGGGGGACCTTTTGCCCTGACTGCGGCACGCGCGCTTTTAAGGCACTCGGATTTATCAGCGACGGAAATCGCCAGAGAAGCGATGAAGATAGCATCAGAGGTTTGTATTTACACCAATGACCATGTTACAATTGAAGAAATAGATATGAATGGTAAAGAACAGGACAAAAACAGTAAAAATAAGGGGAAAAAATAAAAGATGTCAAATAAAGGGTTAAAACCCAGGGAAATAGTTGAGAAGTTAAACCAGCATATTATCGGACAGATTGAAGCAAAAAGAGCGGTGGCCATAGCCTTGCGCAACCGATGGCGCAGACAGAATGTAACGGCTGAACTGGCCGATGAGATATCGCCGAAAAATATTATTATGATCGGACCGACCGGTGTAGGGAAAACGGAAATCGCCCGCAGGCTGGCGAAACTGGACAATTCTCCTTTTTTAAAAATCGAGGCCTCAAAATTTACCGAAGTCGGTTATGTGGGCAGAGACGTTGAATCAATGATCCGTGACCTGGTGGAACTTTCCATTAACATGGTGAAAGCGGAAGAGCAGGAAAATGTTCAGGCGAAAGCGGCGGAGATTGCCGAGGAGAGAATTCTTGATCTTTTGCTGCCGCCCCGTCCGACGGAAAAACATGCGGGGGAGATGCTCAAAGATAGGCCTTTGGAAGATCAGCCGTTGAATGAAGGTTCCGAAGATGAGCAGGCGAGAAGGAGTGACGCTTCCAGAGAAAAGATGCGCCGCTGGCTGCGAGAGGGGAAATTTGATGAAAAAATGGTCGAACTGGAAGTGTCGGAATCCAGAAGCGGACCTATGATAGAGATATTTTCAGCTGCCGGCATGGAGGATATGGGGCTGAATCTGAAAGATATGCTCGGCAATATCATGCCGCAGAAGAAAAAAAGAAGAAGCGTGAAGGTTCCGGAAGCCCTCGAAATTCTGGAAGCGGAGGAAGCCCAGAAATTAATTGATATGGAAAAAGTGACCCGGACGGCTCTTGATCGGGTTGAACAATCCGGAATAATATTTCTGGATGAAATAGATAAAATTGTCGGCGGTGATTCTCAGCACGGGCCCGATGTTTCCCGGGAGGGTGTGCAGCGGGATTTGCTGCCGATTGTCGAAGGGTCCAATGTCAACACGCGTTACGGCATGGTGAAAACGGATCATATTCTGTTTATTGCAGCCGGCGCTTTTTCCGGGACAAAACCCTCCGATCTGATTCCGGAACTTCAGGGACGCTTTCCGATTCGGGTTGAGCTTGACTCTTTGGGAAAAGAGGAGTTTATTCGGATTCTCACGGAACCGAATAACGCGCTGGTAAAACAGTACACGGAAATGATGGCAACCGAGGGATTGAACTTGTCGTTTACCGGGGAGGCCATCGCCGCCATCGCGGAAATGGCCACGCTGGTCAATGAAAGCACAGAGAATATAGGAGCGCGCAGACTCTACACGATGATGGAAAAGATATTGGATGATATCTCATTTGACGCTCCGGATATGGAAAAAAAGGAAATCATCATCGACGCGCAGTATGTGGAGGAAAAATTAAA
Organism: Syntrophaceae bacterium UBA6255; assembly: GCA_002441205.1. Lineage (GTDB taxonomy): Bacteria > Desulfobacterota > Syntrophia > Syntrophales > Smithellaceae > Smithella. The sequence continues at coordinate 11,093 of DJVN01000119.1, forward strand.
CGCTATCATAGAAGATCAGGATTTAAGCAGGTACATTTTATAACGGAGCTGAAAAATGAAAAATATTTCAAATTCAATTGAGCGGGCGGATATTCTTCTGGAGACCCTGCCGTATATCAGGCGGTTCTATAATAAGACCATCGTCATCAAATATGGCGGTCATGCCATGATGGATGAGGAGTTGAAAAACAAATTCGCCCAGGACGTGGTCATGATGAAGTATATCGGGATTAATCCCGTGGTTGTTCATGGCGGAGGCCCGCAAATTGGAGAACATCTGAAAAAGTTCGGCAAGGAATCGAAATTTATTCAGGGCATGCGGGTGACCGACGCAGAAACCATGAATATCGTGGAAATGGTTCTGGTTGGCACGGTCAACAAGGAAATCGTCGGTCTGATTAACCGGCATGGCGGCAGTGCCGTGGGTTTAAGCGGCAAAGACGGCAATCTGATTGTCGCGGAAAAATATTTTTTGAACGAGGAAAAAGCCAAGCATACACCGCCGGAGATTATTGATATCGGTCTGGTGGGCAAAGTAAAAAATATCAATTCTCAATTGATTGTTTCGCTGGCGCAGAACAACTTTATTCCCGTGATTGCTCCGACCGGTATCGGCGAGAATGGTGAAACCTATAACATCAACGCCGACCTCGTTGCCGGTGAAATAGCCGCGGCGCTGCAGGCGGAAAAGCTTTTACTTTTGACGGACGTGGCGGGCGTGCTGGGCAAGGACAAAAAACTGATTCATACGATGACCAACAAACAAGCACTAAAATTAATTGACAATGGTACCGTCGAGGGAGGTATGTTTCCCAAAATCAAGTGCTCTCTGAAAGCGCTCAAGGGAGGCGTAAGGAAAGCACACATTGTTGACGGCCGATTGAAACACGCTGTTTTGCTCGAGATATTTACCGATAAAGGCATCGGTACGGAAATTGTTTTATAATTACGGGGAAGGGAAAAATTTCAGTCATGAATGAAAAGGAAGCAATGGCCCTGGCCAATGAAAATATTATGAACACCTACAGGCGTTTCCCTGTGGTTCTGGTCAAGGGTTCGGGTGCCAGGGTTTGGGATATTAACGGCAAGGACTATCTTGATTTTGTGGCCGGCATTGCGGTTTGTTCTCTGGGGCATTCTCATCCGGGAGTGACTGCCGCGGTCAAGGAACAGGTGGATCAGTTAACCCATGTGTCTAATTTATATTATACCGAACCGCAGGCGAAGCTGGCGAAATCACTGGTTGATCATTCTTTTGCGGATAAGGTTTTCTTCTGCAACAGCGGGGCGGAGGCCAACGAAGCGGCCATAAAACTGGCGAGAAAATACGCTCATGAGAACATGGGGCCGGATAAATTTGAACTGATTACCATGAAAGATTCCTTTCATGGCCGGACGATGGCCACGATTACGGCCACCGGCCAGGAAAAATTTCAATTCGGATTTACCCCGCTGCTGGCCGGTTTTCATTACGTGCCTTTTAATGATTTGAAAGCACTGGAATCCGCGATTTCTTCAAAAACCTGCGGCGTCATGCTGGAACCGGTTCAGGGGGAAGGCGGGGTGAATATTCCCGATGACGATTATCTGGCTTCCGTGAGGGACATCTGCGACCGTCACGGCATTCTGCTGATTCTTGATGAAGTGCAAACGGGCATGGGGCGGACCGGGAAACTTTTTGCCTATGAACATTCCGGAATCAAACCGGATATTATGACGCTGGCCAAGGCGCTCGGCAACGGTTTTCCGGTAGGAGCGATGCTGGCGACGGACAAAATTGCCAGATCTTTTGTGCCCGGAAACCACGCTTCAACGTTTGGAGGGAACCTTCTGGCCATGGCTGCGGCCAATGCCGTCATGCAGATCATTTTCCAGGAAAATATACTGGAAAATTGCGAGAAAATCGGCAATTATTTTTTATCAGAATTAAAGAAGCTTCAACAGAAAAGTAAAATCATCAGGGAGGTTAGGGGTAAAGGTCTTATGCTCGCAGCGCAACTTGATATCGAAGCCGCTGACCTTGTGAGTGCCTGCATGAAAAAAGGGTTGCTGATTAATTCCACAGGAGGAAAGACACTGCGCTTTGTTCCTCCTTTAATCATTACAACCCGGGAGGTCGATCAGGCATTGCAGGTGCTGGAAGAGGTCATGGAGGGTCAATGAAAAAAGATTTACTGAATATTTCCGATCTGGAGGTGCCTGATTTTGACACGCTATGGCAGAAAACCAGACGGCTGAAAAAATCGTTGAAGGACGGCAAACCCCACGGTTCGCTTCAGGGAAAGACGCTGGGAATGATTTTTGACAAATCGTCCACCCGGACGAGAATATCCTTCGAAGTCGGCATGTATCAGCTGGGCGGGATTGCGTTATTTTTGACCTCCCGGGACACGCAGATCGGCAGGGGTGAAACGATTGCCGATTCGGCCCAGATGATGTCCCGTTATCTGAATGGAATTATGATCAGAACCTATTCTCAGAAAAGTGTGGAAGATTTTGCCCGTTTTGCCACGATTCCGGTCATTAACGGACTCACGGATCTGTTGCATCCCTGTCAGATTCTCAGCGATTTGTTTACGATCAGGGAAAAGAAGGGGTCTTATGATAAGTTGAAAATAGCCTATATCGGGGACGGCAACAACATTGCCAATACCTGGATTGAAGCCGCCGCCAAGTTGCCGATTCAGTTGGCTCTGGCCTGTCCCGCGGGTTACGATCCGGACAGGAAAATACTGGAAAAAGGGAAAAAAGAAGCGCGGGAAGGCATTACTTTGCTGAGGGATCCTTTAAAAGCGGCGAAAGATGCCGATATTCTGTACACGGATGTCTGGACAAGCATGGGACAGGAATCGGAGAGTGAAAAAAGGAAAAAAATATTTAAGAATTATCAAATCAATCAAAGACTGCTGAAGGAGGCCAAAAAAGACGCGATGGTCATGCATTGTCTTCCGGCTCATCGGGGAGAAGAAATTTCTTCCGATGTCATTGATGGCCCGCAGTCGGTGGTGATTGATCAGGCGGAAAATCGCCTGCATGTGCAGAAAGCCATACTGGAAATATTAATTTAATAAGTTAGAAATTATTTTCTGCATTATTTGGCAGAAAATATTTTCGCTAACGTATTAGAGAATTTTAATTTGCTTTCTATCAGAAAGCAAATTTATTAATAAAGTTATCCCGTTTATCGGGGGTAGGAGGAACAGAGATTGTCACAGAAAATTAAGAAAGTTGTTTTGGCCTATTCGGGCGGGCTGGATACATCGGTCATTGTCCGCTGGCTCATTGAAACGTACAAATGTGAAGTAATCTGCTTTGCCGCGGATGTGGGACAGAAGGAAGAATTGGCGGGCTTGAAAGAAAAAGCCCTCAATACAGGCGCCAGTAAAATATACATTGATGATTTGCGGGAAGAGTTCGCCCGGGATTTTGTTTTTCCCGCGTTGCGGGCCAATGCGATTTATGAAGGAACCTATCTTCTAGGCACTTCTCTGGCCAGGCCACTGATCGCCAAAAGACAGATTGAAATTGCAAAAAAGGAAAAGGCGGACGCCGTTTCCCACGGGGCTACCGGCAAGGGCAATGATCAGGTGCGGTTTGAGCTGACCTACTACGCTTTAAATCCATCCATTCAAATTATCGCGGCGTGGAAGGATGATCACTGGACATTTGATTCCCGAGATTCAATGATAGATTATGCCAGAAAATATAAAATACCCATTCCGCTGACCAAGGCCAAGCCCTACAGTTCGGATCGCAACCTGTTGCATATTTCCCATGAAGGGGGAATTCTGGAAGATCCCTGGGCCGAGCCTCCTGAAAATATCTTTGTACTGACTAAATCTCCGGAAAAGGCGCCGGATAAACCGACTTATCTGGAAATTGATTTTAAAAAGGGCAATCCCGTAGCCGTAAACGGGAAAAAGATGTCACCGGCTCAACTGATGGATAATGTCAATATGATTGCCGGCGCCAACGGTATCGGGCGTGTGGACATGGTGGAAAACCGTTTTGTCGGCATGAAATCCAGAGGTGTTTATGAGACTCCCGGCGGGACCGTGCTCTGGGCCGCTCATCGCGCGCTGGAATCCATTACGATGGATCGGGAAGTGATGTTCATGCGGGATTCTCTGATCCCGAAGTATGCCCAGCTCGCCTATAACGGATTCTGGTATTCTCCGGAAATGAAAGCTCTCCAGACCTATATTGACGCGACTCAGGAAAACGTGACCGGTACGGCGCGCGTGAAATTGTATAAGGGGAACTGCATTGTCGTCGGGCGGAAATCGCCTTATTCCCTGTACAGCGAATCATTCGCTACTTTTGAAAAGGATCAGGTTTATAATCAGAAGGACGCGATCGGATTTATTAAATTGAGCGGATTACGTTTAATCATTCAGAATATTTTGAAAAAATAAACCTTTGAAGAGCGGAGAAAATCATGGCAAACGATAAAAAACCATGGAGCGGAAGGTTTCAGAAAGCGACGGCTGAAAGTGTTGAAAAATTCACTTCCTCTATTGATTTCGATAAGAGACTTTATCCCTATGACATAGAAGGTTCCATTGCGCACGCGAAAATGCTGGGTAAACAAAAAATTATTTCCTCAAAAGAATCCGCGAAAATTGTTTCCGCATTGAAGAATATTTTAAAGGATATTGAAAAAGGTAAGTTTGAATTTATGACCGCTGATGAAGATATTCATATGGCGGTGGAAAAAGAGCTTATCCGGCGTATTGGTGATGTTGGAGGAAAACTTCACACGGCAAGAAGCCGCAATGACCAGATTGTTTTGGATGTCCGGCTTTTCCTGCGGACGGAAATAAAAATCATCACGGCATACCTGACTTCCCTGCAGAGGGCTTTAATTCGACTGGCCAAAAAAGAAATCAAAACCATCATGCCCGGTTATACGCATCTGCAAAAGGCGCAGCCGGTATTGCTGTCTCATTATCTGCTTGCTTTCACGGAAATGTTCGGGCGTGATGTTCAACGGTTGGAAGATTGTGGAAACAGGCTGAATGTTTTACCCCTGGGTGCCGCCGCACTGGCCGGTACGAGTCTGCCCATTGATTGCAACGCCACTGCAAAAATGTTAAAATTTTCTTCCATCAGCAAAAACAGCCTGGATACGGTAGCGGACAGGGACTTCATCGCGGAATTTATTTTTGCCACGTCACTCGTGATGATGCATCTGAGCCGGTTTTGCGAGGATCTGGTTTTGTGGTCTTCGGATGAATTCAGTTTTGTGGAAATATCCGATGCCTATACAACCGGCAGCAGTATCATGCCGCAGAAAAAAAATCCTGATGTCGCGGAATTAATCAGGGGGAAAACCGCCCGTGTTTATGGTGATCTGATAACGATGATGACCCTGCTGAAGGGGCTACCCATGGCTTATAATCGTGATTTGCAGGAGGATAAAGAGCCTTTATTTGATACGGTAGATACGGTTAAAAATTGTTTGTCCATCTTTACGGAGATGATCCAAAATACATCATTTAATGCGCAGAGAATGAATGAGGCAGCCAGGGGCGGCTTTTCCACGGCTACGGACGTTGCAGAGTACCTGGTCAGGAAGGGTGTGCCGTTCCGCCGGGCGCATGAAATTACCGGGAAAGTCGTTGCCTATTGTTTGAAGAATAAAAAAGGATTGGATAATTTAACTATAAAAGAATATCAAAGTTTCGAAAAATGCTTTACTGAAGATATAAGAAATAATATTAAAGTTCAAAACGCGGTTAATGCCCGTAAACATATTGGGGGAACCGCCACAAAAAACGTTTTAAAAAGGATAAAAGAGTTTGAAAAAAGTATCGGTAAAATATAATATCTTCCTATGCGTCATTTTTATGACCGGTTTTTGGGGTTGCGGTGTAAAAGGGAATCCGGTTATTATAAAAAATGTTTCCGGAAAGCCGCAGGCAGTGGAGAATCTAAAATCTTCCGCAGTCGACCATGCAGTGTCCTTAAAATGGGATATTGAAAATGAGGTGTCAGAAAACCATTACGTGGTCGTGGAAAAAAGCAAATGGGACACCGGAGGAAATGAGTCCCCAAATTGTCCAAGAACGTATGAACGTATAGGGCCGATATCGCTTAACGATAGGTAAGCGTGGGTAAAATGACCCGCGCAGTTTGTTTTTTCTGATAAAATAGTAATCAGGGCAAGGTGTGCCCTTATCGTTTGTGATTTTGTAATGAATCAGATATCTGCTCGGAGAGTGTGGCAATATAAATTAATTTTTAATGAAGAAAAATTGAAGGAGGCCTTTGTATGTTTAGAGGCGCGATGGTCGCGATTGTTACACCTTTTAAAAATGATCGGATTGACGAGACAGCGTTACGTGAACTGATAGAATTTCAGATTGCCAACGGTACGGATGCCATTGTGCCGTGTGGAACCACCGGTGAATCGGCAACTCTGTCTCATGAAGAACACGACAGGGTGATTGAAATCACTATCGACGTTGTCAAAAAGAGAGTGCCGGTCATTGCCGGGACGGGATCCAATAATACGGCCGAAGCCCTGCGTTTGACCAAGCACGCCTACGAAGCAGGCGCAGATGGAGCGCTGATCGTCTGTCCTTATTACAACAGACCGACCCAGGAAGGTCTTTATCAACACTTTAAAGCCATCGCCGAAAGTGTTCCTATCCCGATCATTCCGTATAATATCGCATCGCGCACGGGTGTTAATATGCTGCCGGAAATGGTCGCCAAACTGGCCAGGATAAAGAATATTGTCGGGATCAAGGAAGCATCCGGCTCCATCAAACAAATGAGTGATGTGATTAATCTATGCGGGAAGGATTTTGCTGTCCTGTCCGGTGACGACATATTCACGCTGCCCCTGATGGCCATGGGCGGAGCAGGTGTTATCTCCGTTGTTTCCAATGTGGCGCCTGCGGACATGGCCGGTCTAGTGGATGCCTGTTTTGCGGGGGACACGGCCAAAGCCAAGGAGCTGCATTATAAGATGAGTCCCCTGATCGACGCGCTTTTCATCGAGGTCAATCCCATTCCGGTGAAAGCGGCTCTAGCATTAATGGGAAAAATCGAGTACGAATATAGATTGCCCCTTTGTAAGATGACAGATGCTAATCATGGCAAATTAAAAAAAGTCATAACAGATTATGGTTTAATCTAGTTTCCCTAATTTAAAAAATAAAGGAGAGAGTGGTATGGTGAAAGCAGTCGTTACCGGAGCGGCTGGAAGAATGGGCGGTAAAATTATCAGTCTCATTTCAAACTCGGAAGATATCAATCTTGTCGGCGCGGTGGAAATGTCGGGACATCCTATTGTTGGCCGGGATATCGGTCAGGGATCAGGCATGGACAAGACACAAGTTCTCGTTTCAGACAAATTATCCGATTGCATCGAGCAATCGGATGTGGTCATAGATTTTACCAACCATGAAGCTTCTTTAACTTATTTAAAGATAGCTGAAGAAAAAAAGAAAGCTATGGTTATCGGATCCACCGGATTTACCGAAGCTGAAATGAAGCAGATAAAGCAACTGGCGAAAAATACCCGTTGCGTGCTCACTCCCAATATGAGTGTCGGAGTCAATGTCATGCTGAAAGTTCTCGAATATTGCGCGGGAATACTCAAAGATGATTATGATGTGGAAATCATCGAAGCGCATCATCATTTAAAGAAAGATGCTCCAAGCGGAACAGCCATGCAAATGGCAAAAGTGATTGCCGATAAACTCGGACGAGATATGGAAAAATCTTTTGTATATTCGCGTCGGGGCCTCATCGGCGAAAGAACTAAAAAAGAAATAGGAATCCAAACCGTCCGAGCCGGTGATATCGTTGGTGATCACACGGTCATTTTTGGAGGCATTGGGGAAAGGCTTGAATTTATTCATCGCGCTCATAACCGTGATAATTTTGCCAAAGGCGCAATACGCGCGGCACAATGGCTTGTGCATCAGAAAAACGGACTCTATGATATGCAGGACGTTTTAGGATTGCGTGATTAAATTTAAAGGCTCTGAATAGTTGAATGGCGTTATCTGTTATATTGGAATTGGTTCTAATCTGGGAAACTCTTTAAATAATTGCAAGAATGCAGTTGAACTGATTTCCCGGATCAGAGGTGTTGAACTTAAATCGGTTTCGTCTTTTTATAGAACAGAACCCGTTGGAAATGAATCGCAAAATTTTTTCATGAATGCGGTTGCGGAAATAAAAACGATTCTTTCCCCGGCAGACCTTTTCGAGGCTTTACAGGCAATAGAAAATAACATGGGACGGAAAAGGGAAATCAAAGGTGGCCCGAGAATTATTGATCTTGATCTGCTTTTTTACGGACAAAATGTCATTAGTGAGTCAGATTTGAAAATTCCTCATCCTGAAATTCATCAAAGAAGATTTGTCCTGGAACCGCTTTTTGAAATAGCTTCTTATTTTATTCATCCTTCATTTGGAATATCCATTCGCGGTCTTAAAGATCGCTTGAAGGATAATAAAATAGTAGAAAAGATTAAAGAATCATGAATAATTAAAGGATGATTGTTTTGTTTCGATTAATTATATTTATTGCATTGATATATTTATTGTATAAAATGATAAAAACGTTTAATCGACTGAAATCGGAACGAAACGAAAATTTACAATCTAAGTCGACAACGGACAGAGGAGAAGAATTAGTGGAAGATCCTGTTTGTCATACTTATATTCCTTTGAGTCAGGCCTATAAAAAAGAGATATCCGGCAAAGATTATTATTTTTGCAGTAAACAATGCCACGATAAATTTACGAGAAAGAAATAAACATTTAAGAGGGGAAATTATGAAATTTTTTATTGATACCGCTAATGTTGATGAAATAAAGCAGAGTATAGCGTTGGGGATGGTTGATGGTGTTACCACGAATCCGTCTTTGATTGCCAAAGAAAAGAAAGGATTTGATGCCGTGGTTAAAGATATCCTTAAAATTGTTAGCGGGCCGGTAAGCCTTGAGGTTATTAGTAATGACGCGAAAGAAATGTTTGCCGAAGGGAAAAAACTTGCCCGTTTAGGGAAAAATGTGGTTATTAAGGTTCCATTATCTACGGAAGGCTTAAAGGCAACACGAATGTTTGCTGATGCGGGCATAGACGTGAATCAAACCTTAATATTTTCGCCTCTTCAGGCACTGATGGCTGCCAAGGCTGGAGCACGCTACGTCAGTCCTTTTGTCGGGCGTCTGGATGATATTGTTCACGATGGAATGGAATTGGTCGAACAAATTATTACGATATATGAAAATTATTGTTATGAAACGGAAGTCATTGTTGCGAGTGTTCGTCATCCAAGACATGTTCTGGATGCCGCTTTAATGGGCGCGGATATCGCTACTATTCCGTTCAAAGTCATAGCTCAATTAGTTCAACATCCTTTAACAGAAAAGGGGATTGCCACTTTTTTAGATGATTGGAAGAAGGTCCCCAAAAAATAAATACAGTGACGAGCCAGATTTTTTATAAGTATTGAAATGATCTCAAAACGTGAAACTTTAAATTTACCTAACACAATAACATTATTGCGAATCGGTGTCGTTCCGTTTCTCTTTATATTGCTTTCAGAACCCGGCCCATTCTGGAGTCTCATCATAGCGATATTGTTTGTTATTGCTTCCATTACAGATTTTTTTGACGGGTATTTTGCCAGAAAATATCAAATGATTACAACCATGGGGAAATTTCTTGATCCTATAGCCGATAAAATCATGGTCAATACGGCCATGATACTACTCATTCCAATTGGTCGTATACCTGCCTGGATAGTGGCGATAACGATTATACGCGATTTGATTGTCGATATAATAAGAAGCATCGCCTCATCAGAAGGGATTTACATACAAGCCAGCATTCTTGGAAAACAAAAGACTGTAACGCAAATTATAGCGGTAACCGCATTGATAATCCATTATTCCATTTTCGGTGTTAATGCTCACATGATTGGCACCTTAGTTCTCTATATTGCTTTATTTCTAACGATTTATTCAGGCGTTGATTATTTTATTAAGCTTTATAAAAGCATAGAAAAATAAATTTTTTGTCGTCTTTTAATTCTATTATCATGTCAATGTTAACCGGAAGTAAAATAAAGATATTTCTTTCAAATTATTTATTATTTTTATTGACAACCGATATCTATTTGTTATAGTCACCACCGTTTTTAGTGAGCGGGCGTAACTCAGCGGTAGAGTGCTACCTTGCCAAGGTAGACGTCGACGGTTCAAATCCGTTCGCCCGCTCCATTTTATTTTAAGGCGGCATAGCCAAGTGGCTAAGGCAGCGGTCTGCAAAACCGTTATTCCCCGGTTCAAGTCCGGGTGCCGCCTCCAGTAAAACTGAGGAGTTTACTTTTAATAAGAGAAGTAGCTCCTTTTTTATTTTATAAATTATATCATGTATTTAGAGCATGAATACTTTTCGTAATTTTTTTTAATGTATTCTTAAAGTGATTTTTCATAACCGATATTTTAATTCTGCATTGGTTATTGACTAATAGTTTCAATAATGGTAATATACTCGTCTAATATGGAAAGGCAGACGAAAAATAAAATGTTTAAAGTAGGTGACTTGGCGGTATATCCGGCACATGGTGTAGGAGTTATTGAAGCCATTGAAAATAAAGAAGTAATGGGTAAAAAACAGTCTTTTTATGTCATGAAAATCATGGGTAATGGCATGAAGATCATGATTCCCACGATGAGCGTCAAAGCCGTCGGATTACGTGAAATAATTTTAGAAAAAGAAATACCTAAAGTATACGAAATTTTACGGAATAAAGACGTTATCATCGATAAGCAAACCTGGAATAAACGATACCGGGAATATTTAGAGAGAATTAAAACGGGTTCTGTATTTGAGATTGCCGGTGTTCTGCGGGATTTATTTATTTTAAAAAGTGATAAAAATCTTTCCTTCGGCGAAAGAAAGATGATGGATACTGCCAAAAATTTACTGGTAAAAGAATTGTCTGTTGCCACTAACGCGCAAGAATCTGAAGTCGAGCATAATTTGCAAAAGATATTCACCGTTCAGTGATTCAAATTATTTTAAAATCTTAAACACAGCTCTTTGAAAACCGAATAACGGCAGATTATTATTCCTTTTCAAAGGGAAATGTTAATTTTTTGCCTCCATTATTTTTAATTTATTATTTGTCAATTATAACATTTCAATATTATGAAATTTATTAAATATTTGTAGAAAGGAGGTGAAAGGGTTGATTATAAAAATTATTTTGATACTAGCTTGTTCGATTAGCGGTTATGCAATCGTATATTACACTTCCTATGATTCTTTTTTAATTCTTAAATCAATTGCAGGCTTAATTATTGGATTACTCATAGCATTACTCGTCATAAAAATTGAAACAGACATTCGTAAATTATCTTTAAAAATTATTGTCGGCGGTGTAGCCGGAATGATCATCGGTCTCCTGATTGCTTTAATATTCAGTTTTGGCCTAAATTTTGTTAGTAAAATAAGTGAGAATGAACAGGCCGTCCCCTGGATTTATTTGCTTGTTACCGGAATATTCAGCTATCTCGGTTTGGTTTTAGGTTCAAAAAAGATTGAGGAAATTAATTTTTCTCGCCTTGAATCAAAAAATGTAAACGATTATCGAATTTTGGATACGAGTGTTATTATCGAAGGACGAATAGCGGATATTTGTGATAGCGGATTCATAGAAGGCGATCTGATGGTTCCCCGTTTTGTTTTGAATGAATTACAGCTTGTTGCTGATTCTTCCGATTCAATGAAACGCCTTCGCGGCAGACGAGGTTTGGACGTTCTGAATCATTTACAGAAAAGTTCAAATGTCAATATTAAAATCGTCGAGGAGGATTTTCCTAAGATCAAGGGCGTGGATGGGAAACTGGTCGCGCTGGCCAAGCAATTAAACGCCAAACTTCTGACCAATGATTACAATCTGAATAAAGTAGCTGAACTGCAGGGCATTCGGGTATTAAACATTAACGAACTGGCCAATGCCATGAAACCGGTTGTGCTGCCCGGTGAACAGATGACCGTAAAAATAGTTCGTGAAGGTAAGGAAGCTGGACAGGGCGTTGCTTATCTTGATGATGGAACGATGATTATCGTAGACAATGCTCAAAAGCTGATCAACATGAACGTTAAAGTAGCGGTCACAAGCGTACTGCAGACAACTGCGGGACGCATGATTTTTTCAGAACTGAAAGAGGTAACAGACAAAGCGAGTTAGATAAGCAGATATTTAAAAAGCCCGGAAGATAATCTCCCGGGCTTTTTTGTGACTATTCCATTTTTAAAATAAAAATGTTATCAATGTGCCGAAAATGACAGGATATGATTGATGAAAACTGTAGCCGTAATTCCTGCCGGTGGTGCCGGAAAAAGATTAAAGTCTCATATCGCCAAGCAGTACCTGATGTTGGATCATTTACCGGTTATGGTTCACACGCTCAAGGTGTTTCAGGATTCTCCGGAAATAGACGAGATAATTTTAGCCCTGCCGCCGGAAGATCTGGTTCATATCCGCCAGGAACTGGCGGAAAAATATAATTTAACCAAATTGGCGCATGCTATTGCCGGCGGCAATGAAAGGCAGGATTCTGTAAAAAACTGTCTTGATATTATTTCAGACGAATGTGGCATGGTTGTGATCCATGACGCGGTGCGTCCGTTTGTCACAGAAGAATTAATCTTTCACGTTATTAATGCGGCCAAAGAAACAGGAGCCGCAATCGTCGGCGTGAAAGCGAAAGACACCATAAAAGAAGTCAACACGGACCATGTGATCGGGTCGACCATACCGCGGAACAATCTGTGGCTGGCTCAGACTCCTCAGGCATTTGATTTTAAACTGTTGAAGGAAGCCTACTCCTTGGCCCGGAAAGAAAATTATTACGGTACGGACGATGCTTCGCTGGTGGAAAGAATGGGGAAAGAAGTAATCATGGTCGAAAGTTCTTACGACAATATTAAAATTACAACACATGAAGACATGCTGATGGCGAATGCAATCATCAAAAATAGAAACAAAGGCGTTTTTCGCAGCGGTTTCGGTTACGACAGTCACAGGTTTGTAACGAACAGAAAACTTATCCTGGGAGGCGTGGAAATACCTTTTGATAAGGGATTACATGGTCATTCGGATGCCGATGCTCTGCTTCACGCTGTTTGTGATGCCCTGCTGGGTGCTGCCGGCGCGGGCGATATTGGCAGGCGTTTCCCCGACACGGATCCGGAATACAAAGATATCTCCAGCATGATTCTCCTGGAACAAGTGTTTAAATTGATTAAGAAGAAAGGATATCGCATCAGCAATATCGACGTGACTGTTATTATGGAAATGCCCAGGCTTGCGCCTTATGCGGAGCAGATGGTTTCAAATATTGCCGGTGTTCTGGATATTGCCTGTGAAAATGTTAATATCAAGGCAAAAACCAATGAAGGCATGGGTTTTGTAGGACGAAATGAAGGCGTGGCAGTTTTTGCAACAGCGACCTTAACAGAAAGGAAAAAGGATGCCTCCAAAGCCTAGAGTCAGATTCGCGCCGTCTCCCACGGGAGAACTTCATGTGGGTAACGCGCGTACAGCCCTTTTCAACTGGATGTTTGCCCGGCATCACGGTGGAGACTTTATCCTGCGCATTGAAGACACGGATGAATCACGCAGCGCTCTTTCCTATCAGATAAATCTGTTTGATGATTTAAACTGGCTGGGACTGGATTGGGATGAAGGATCGAGCAATGGAGGGGCTTACGGTCCCTATAAGCAGAGTGAACGGCTCACCATCTACAGAGACTATCTGCAGAAACTTGTCGCGGCTGATCTTGTTTATCCCTGTTACTGCACGGAAGAGGAACTGGAAGAGGAACGGCAGGCTTTGATTCTGAGCAAACGCATGCCGCGTTACATGGGAAAATGCAGAAATCTTACAGCCGAAGAACGAAAACTCAAGGAAAAAGAGGGTAGAAAACCTTCATTTCGCTTTAAGGTTAATCCGCAAGTCATTGAATTTGAAGATTTAATTCGCGGTACGATGAAATTTGAAGCAGAAGCCATAGGCGATTTCATCATTGTGCGTTCCAATGGTATGCCCGCCTATAACTTTGCTGTCGTTATTGATGATCATCTAATGAATATCACGCATGTCATACGCGGGGAAGATCATCTTTCCAACACCGCTTTGCAGATCATGCTCTACCGGGCATTCGGTTTTGAGCCTCCGGCATTTGCGCATCATTCACTTATCTTGGGCAGGGACCGATCCAAGCTCAGCAAGCGTCATGGTTCAGTATCCATCGGTGAGTTCCGTAAGCAGGGATTCCTGCCGGAAGCAATGATAAATTACCTGGGACTTCTGGGAAGTTCTTTTACCGACGCGAAGGAAGTATTGTCCCGGGAAGAGATGATTAACGGTTTTTCACTTGAGCGTGCCTCAAAAAGCGGAGCAGTTTTCGATGAAGAAAAGCTCCGCTGGCTCAATGCCATTTATATCAGAAATTGTGAAACCAAAGATTTAGTAAAACGTCTGAAACCGTTTTTAGAACAGTCGGTATTTGACAACGAAAAGATTCATGCAGAATGGTTCATCCATATTGTGGAACTCGTTAAGACCGATTTAACCACGCTCGCGGATGTCGGTAGCCATATCGACATTTTTTTTGATGAAAAATATTCGATGACAGACGAAGCAAAAGCAATCCTCAACAATGATGACGCTCGCAAGGTTGTGAAAAATTTTCTGGAATATCTGAAAAATAATAATGACGAACCCCAGACACTTTATTCAGCCGCCATGAAGTTCGTCCGGGATAAGACAGGCGCAAAAGGAAAGGGTCTGTTCATGCCCGTTCGCGCCGCCCTGACCGGCAAAGTGCACGGTCCGGAACTCGACAGGATTTTTGTTGTTTTGGGCAAAGACACCGCTGTGAAAAGATTGGAATTATTTTGCGATTAAATCTTTTCTGCGTCTGCGAATCACGATAAAGTAGATCATAACGTTCACTGTTATAACCAGCCCGCCTAAAATATATTGAATCTCAGCCGTGAGATTTTCCGGATAGATGACAGGTAGAACATGCCGGCCGATAAAGTCACCGCTGTACGCAGTTTCTCCCGCTAAATCACGAAAACGGTTTTCCATTGGGGTGAGAGGACAAATCCAGCCGAAGATTTCCACGGCGGCTCCCCAAATTGCCGCAGGGATATGAACAAATGCCATTTTCGGCCAGAGGATAACCAGCAAGCCGCCGGTGATAACAAAAATAATGAACAGAAAGTGAATTATAACAATCGTGTCAGCGAGTATCTTGTGCACATCCTCCTCCCCAAAATAATCACAAACTTTTGCTATTTATTGGGAAGCCAGCCGATGCCTTTGGCGTGCAGGCTCTGCATATAAAGTCTATCGGGTGTTTCCGTTACCCCTGTTATTTCCGGATATTTACCACTCGGATCCTGCAAATCGGCAACTACTTTACCGTCTTCTGTAAAAGCAAAAACATGTCCGTAGGGTTTGGGAACCGGCCACAAAAATTTCGGCAGTCGATATGTCAGCTTGCGCATAAAGGGGGTGGTTG
>DJVN01000138.1 GCA_002441205.1 Syntrophaceae bacterium UBA6255
ATAGTTGTCTTATAAAACCGCCCGGAAAGAATTGCACGAAGAATTTGTTATGGCTCCGTCAAACCAAAGCAGGCTTTATGATAACCATCCAAAAGCTGAAAAATTTCATTGACATAAATATTTCAGCGCGTATAGTGGCAACGTAAATTTTTAATTACAAAAAGTATTTTATATATCGTCATGCGTTGAGGATTTTCGATGAGTCGGACCTTCAATATCTATTGTGACGAATCATTTACCTACCATATCGACAGACTGTCTCAGAGAAAATCGTCGAAGAGGAAACTATGCGATGGTTCTAAAAATGCAATCGTCGCCCAATTAGGACGGCGAAGATATGCTTCTACACATGGCAGATTAGGTATTTTTAGTGAGATTTTTACTTTGAATTGTCAAGCTGTATTTTGTGATGATATAGAGAGTTATAGGTCAATACAAAATGAAAATCTCTAATTTTAAAATTGCAAACAGACAGCAGTTACTTAATAAAAACATGTACTACCTGAAGGTGAAAACATGATTGATGGCGATTCCCGGTGGTGGTTGCTTCAAGTTCAATTTCAAGAAAGACATCCAGGGCAGAGCGAGCTCTTGACTCAGCCCCTGCCGCGTGACCTTCTTCTCCGTAAATGCTTTGACATAATACCGAAAAGTATTCGTGTCAGCAAAGGTTCCAAATTATGGGGGCTCGCCGAGCTCCACCATATTAACAATAATATCATTTCAGCAGATCTAACAGTACGACCGCCTAATGCGCAAATAGCAGAAGAACCGGAACCAGGTGTTCTTGAAGAAACACGAGAACCACGTTATTTTGCTCCCATTATTGTACATGTGTCATCTCAAATCATCGCAGTAAATCGCGCGCCGGACATATCAAGATTTGCACGCTCCGCTCAAGCTTTTGCCTCTGTTTTTTTTGATCTTTTGGATGATGCAATGCAAAAGCTTGAGATGTCTCAGCATTATATACTGGAAGTTGAACCAATTGCCAAAGCAGGTTCCTTTGTTCAATGGTACACCACTTTGGCGCGGATAAATCGAATTGTAATTCATTATGTAGGTTCCAATCTGCCAAGTACACCGGAGTCGTTAGTCCAGTCAATTAAAGACACAGCGCGATCTTTTCAAAACATTCTGCATTCAGAAAAGGTAGATTTAGTTGCAAACGACCCGCACTTAAGTGATAAAGATGTCGCAGAGCTTGATCGTGCCGTAGCTGAACGCCGTTTAAAAATGCGTGCTATTGGTATGCGTAGTGGCGGAATAAAAACAACTTGGAGTAGTAGTGAACGACCAGAGCCAGACACGATAATCATAGAGATGGCTGATGAAGAATATCCTGATCAAAATATTGTTACAGACAAAATGATAAATTTTTTACAAAACCGTCTGACAGATGATGACAAGTAAATGAAGCGTAATAAATATCCTAAACTATCAATCTGGCATGATATAAGCATTTCTTCTTTTTTTGCCATCTCAACATTTTTATCATGGGCTCTTGTTTACTTCTTTTTCGGAAACCCGAACGCGCTCCTAAATAATTCAGTAACATTTCTCGGTGGGGTACTGGCAATCTCAGGGCTTTTATTCAAACAATATATGCTTAAGGAAGTACTAGAATATTTAGAAAAATGGGAAGAGCTTGGCGAACTGCTCGACAAGATTATTAATGCCTCCAAGAATGCCGGTTTTCAGAAAAGCCCGCAAACTGATGAGTTTATAATTCAAAAAGAAAACGCACTAGATTATAGTAAATATGTCAGACATGAGATGAGAATCATACCAATTGTGCCGCTGTTAACAATCTTTTTATATGGCTGTGCATTATTGGCGGATCAATGCCTTCTCTTAAGACTGATTTGTCTATATGGAATGATTCATTGTGTGGTCTATCTTGCTATAGCGGCAAAAAGCTCTGTAAAAATTGCGTACGCATACCCAAATCTGGAATCAACAGTTAAGGAATTGAAAAATGTAATTTCTGATCTGGAAGAAAAAGGACTTATAAAAAGATAACGTTATTTCGGTGTGACATGAAACTGACGGATAATGAAAAGCGCGAGATTTTGAAGTTGATTGAGGCGGAGAAGCCTTTGCCGGATAAATACCGGTTTTTGCTTTTTGACGATAAGCGGGAAGTGGAGCTTATCTGGAACGGGAAAACCAATGAAGTGACTAATATTGTTTTGCCGTTTCAGGTGATCGAGCAGATTGACGAACCGCGGGCGGAACGGCCGGCGGATACAGGTGTGCAAGGCGATCTGTTCGACTTCCGGGGGCGGCAGAAATCCGGCTGGACGAATAAACTGATCTGGGGCGACAATAAACTGATCCTGTCGAGCTTGAAAAATGGGCCGATCCGGGATGAAATTGAAAAGCAAGGAGGCATCAAGCTCATTTACATCGATCCGCCGTTTGATGTGGGCGCTGACTTTTCGATGGATATTGAAATCGGTGGTTCGACAGGCTCACCAACCGAGACGTTTACCAAGAAACCAAATGTGCTGGAAGAGCTGGCCTACCGTGACACCTGGGGCAAGGGAGCGGACAGCTTCATTGCCATGATTTACGAACGACTGAGTTTGATGCGCGACTTGCTGACAGAGGACGGGAGTATTTATGTGCATTGTGACTGGCGGGTGAATAGCTATCTAAGGTGTATCCTCGATGAAATATTTGACCAGTCACGGCTAACAAATGAAATTGTATGGCGTAGAGCGAACAACAAAACATCTACAAAGAAAATGTCTGTTATTCATGATTCAATATTCTGGTATTCTAAATCGTTGGATTACATCTATAACGCTCAATATCATGATTTCAGGGAAGAATACTTAGATTCGAAATACACATATGAAGAAAATGGTCGCAGGTATAGACTTCAATCAATGTATGGCAAAGGACAAGGCGAGCCAATGCACTTTGGCAAACGCATAATAGCACCACCTTCAGGATTACATTTTAGATGGACGCAGGATAATATCGACAAGGCAATGGACAATGGCATTATTGTTTTTGGGAAAAATGGCGAAGGTATGCCTCAGTTTAAGGACTTTCTAGATACCAAAAATGGTATACCACTTCAGACTATTTGGAATGATATTCCTGATGTCAATTCGCAAGCGCATGAAAGGGTAGATTACCCGACCCAAAAACCAGAAGCTCTCCTCGAACGCATCATTAAAGCATCTTCCAATGAAAACGACATCGTGGCTGATTTTTTCTGCGGTTCCGGCACAACGATGGCTGTCGCCGAAAAGCTTGGCCGCAAGTGGATTGGTTCCGACCTGGGCAAGTTTGCCATTCATACCACACGCAAGCGTTTGATCGGCGTTCAACGCCAGCTCAAGGAAGATGGCAAAGACTTTCGGGCTTTTGAAATCCTCAACCTCGGCAAATACGAACGCGCGCATTACATTGGCGTCAACATGAATCTGCGTGAGGAAGAACGCCAGAAGCAACTTGAACAAAAAGAAAAAGACTTCATTGCCCTGATCCTCAAAGCCTACAAGGCGGAGGGTGCGGACAATTTCCGATGCTTCCACGGCAAGAAAGCCGGTCGGTTGGTATCCGTCGGCCCCATCAATCTGCCGGTGACGCGCCTGTTTGTGGAAGAAATCCTTCTGGAGTGCCGCGAAAAACGCATTTCCCGCGTGGACATTCTGGCCTTTGAATTCGAAATGGGTCTTTTTCCCAACATTCAGGAAGAGGCAAAAGCCAAAGGCATTGACCTGGCCCTCAAATACATTCCCCGCGAAGTTTTTGATAAACGCGCCGTGGAAAAAAATCAGGTCGTTTTCCACGATGTTTCCTACATCGAAGTCAAACCGCTTGTTCGTACTCGTAAAAAAGGAATGCTTCCGGCACTGGCCGTCGAGCTGACGGATTTTTCCGTTTACTATTCTCAGGACAGCGTCGATAACGCGGCGCAAACCTTAAAAGATGGCAAAAACAAGATCGTCGTCGAGCAGGGCAAAATCATCAAAGTCTCCAAGGATAAAAACGGCATTGTTACACGCGAGGTACTCACCAAGAAATGGACGGATTGGATTGATTACTGGAGCGTGGATTTCGACTTTGAAAGCAAGCGGGAAATTGTCCGGGTTAAAGATGAAGCCAGCGGCGAGATGGAAGAAAAATGGACAGGCGATTTCATTTTTGAAAACGAATGGCAATCTTTCCGCACCAAAAAAGACCGCTCTCTAGAGCTGCAGACGCCCTACCATGAATGCAGCCCCGGTCGCTACAAAATCGCCGTCAAGGTGGTGGATATTTTCGGCAACGATACAATGAAGATTATTGATGTGGCCGTATAAGCCGATTCACCGTTTTATTTGCACAGGTCCGTGCAAATAAAAATAAAGTGCTTTTATATTAAGCGGTTTCGAATGTCTTATTTGCATTTGGCGGCATATTGAAAACTAATGGTGTTAATTCTGAATCACGCGTCGGAATTCTAATAATTTATAAACCCGTCGAATTCGACGGGTTTAGCATGACCAAGAACGTAGGATTATATGTTGATTAAAAGTACATCCTTGGAAGAATTTAATAAATGGCTGACACATCATGAAGACGCGCATCTGGAATTTAAAAAAGCTGCAATTCAATTTGACAAGGACAAAGACCTGCCGGATTACTGCGCTGCCCTGGCAAATGAAGGAGGCGGCAAACTAATCCTCGGTGTCACGGACGAGCGTATTGTTGTCGGGACAAAGGCTTTTGCCGGTAAGTATAATCGTTTATCAAATGAACTTTTGGATAAGCTGGGGATTCGTGTTGATGTTGAAGAGTTTTATCACCCTCAGGGACGCGTACTTATTTTTCATGTACCTTCACGACCAACCGGAAACGTTATTAAATCATCTGGACGACACACTTACCCCATGCGTGCCGGTGAGTCTCTGGTTGAAATGGATACGGGAACGCTCAAACGGATGCTGAATGAAACACAACCGGATTTTACGGCAGAAATGGTACCGGGCTTGTCGCTGGACGATTTAAGCCCATCAGCAATCCAACGCTTAAATGATAAATGGGCTAAGAAATCGCAAAGAGCCGATTACCTTGATTTTGATGCAGAAAAAACTTTAAGAAATCTGGGCTTGCGAACAGAAAATGGAATCACATATGCAGGTTTATTGCTCGTTGGAAAACCCGAAGCGATCAATAAACATCTCTCCGATGCTGAAATAATCTTTGAATGGCGTAACAATCCGAAGCAGATACATCACGATTTCAGAAAAAACTGGCGCGATCCTTTTGTTGAAGTTGATGATGAAATATGGAAAACTATTAATCATCGGAATATTCGCATGCCTTTTCAAGAAGGTTTTTTCCAGCGTGAGATTTGGGCATTTGATGAAAAATCAATTCGCGAAGCCGTCCATAATGCGGTTATGCATCGCGATTATACTTTTAAAAGCAGGTCCATATTTATCAAGGCCTCTCCTGAAGCATTTACCATTGAAAGCCCCGGTGGCCTTCCACCAGGGATTACACTGGAAAATATCCTTTATGAACGCGCATGGCGTAATCGGAATATTGCAGAAGCATTTGAAAAAATCGGATTTGCAGAAAGATCCGGGCAGGGACTTGATGACATCTTTGAACAGGCTATCAGAGATGGGAAAGGCCTGCCTGATTTGACCAAAAGCACAAAAGACACGGTTCGCTTATCCATCCCTGCACAAATAAAAGACAAGGATTTTATTTTATACCTTGAACGGATCATCAATGAACGCCAGGTACTTTTGTCATTTGAAGAGATTTATGAGCTTGAGAAGATAAGAGAATTCCAAAAGATAGAGAAACCGGAATTTAGAGACAAATTTATTAATCTTGGTATTATTGAACCGATTGGTAAAGGACGGGGCACAAAGTATATCCTGTCAAGCCGGTATTACGAGACCATCGGGCAAAGTGGCAAGCATACAAGACTTAAAGGATTAAATCGTAATCAAATTAAGGAATTGATTGTAAACCACATTTCGGAGGGCAAACCGGCACACAGGAATGATTTCATTACAGGCTTTTCCGAATGCAGCCCCCAGGACATTTCTAATATACTTCAAGAGTTAAGAAAGACGGGGCGAATATTTTTTAAAGGTGCCCGTAAGTCGGGCCAATGGTTTTTAACAAAATAATAATAGGCGTCTTATTAGATATATTTTATATATATTTTTAGGTGATGATCATAATAATATGAATAAATTCCATTAATTATGAAAACTTCAATTAGATTATAAAACAGGATTTTAGATTATATGGCCATTCATCCGAACTTTCCCAAGTCGCCGCACGAGGTCCTTCCGCCCGAGTATCGCTGGTTTCCGGCGGATGAAGCATTAAGAGAATCCAGTTATGAGAAGTTATTGCCGCCGCTGGTGCACAAAATCCGGCAGGATGTGAAAGACTGGCGGGATGCACACTATGAAGGCGCGACGGATACCAGCCGCGCCCTGCTTACCTGGTGGTTCAAAACGGAACATATTATTCCACAAACCGACGGCTCGCTTCTTGATTTCAAGTACTACTTTGCCCAGCGCGAAGCGGTGGAAACTATCGTCTATCTTTATGAAGTCGTGAAGGTTAAGGATAAATATGACCTGATCCGCTTTGATTCCTCGGGAGCGGTATCCACCGGGATGTTTGATGAAGACTGGCTTCGGTTGGTCATCAAAATGGCCACCGGCAGCGGCAAGACCAAAGTCATAAGCCTAATCATGACCTGGTGCTACTTTCACAAACTCTACGAGCCGGACTCCCAGCTTTCCACAAATTTTCTGGTGATTGCGCCAAATATCATCGTGCTGGATCGCCTGCGCACGGATTTTGACGGGCTCAAAATATTCTTCAAAGATCCTGTCCTGCCGGACAATGGTTTTGAGGGGCAAAACTGGCAGGATGACTTTCAATTGACCCTGCATATTCAGGATGATGTTTCCATTGTCCGTAAAACCGGTAATTTCTTTCTCACCAACATTCATCGCGTTTATGCCGGTAGCGATATTGAACCCAGCTTTGAGGACGATAATCTGGAAGACTACTTCCTGGGCAAAAGGCCTGTGGGGAAGACCAATGATTCCAAAGTGGATCTGGGCGTCATCGTCCGGGAAATCGACGAGCTGATTGTTATTAACGATGAGGCGCATCATATTCATGACCCGCGTCTGGCCTGGTTCAAATCCATCCAGGATATTCACAATCGTTTAAAGCAAAAGGATCATTTCCTATCTTTACAGGTTGATCTAACCGCAACACCCAAACACAACAACGGCGCAATATTCGTCCAGACGGTTTGCGACTACCCCCTGGTTGAGGCCATTACTCAAAATGTCGTCAAGCGTCCCGTGCTACCCGATGAAGCAAGCCGCGCCAAGCTCGAAGAACGCCAAAGTTCCCGATACACGGAAAAATATGCCGACTATCTGGCTCTGGGGATGGAAGAATGGCACAAGGCCTATACAGAGCATGAGAAGATGGGTAAGAAGGCCGTTTTGTTCGTGATGACCGACGACACCAAGAATTGCGATGACGTGGAAGAATACCTGAAAACCACGTATCCCGAAATTTCAGACGCCATCCTAACGATTCACACCAACAACAACGGCGAAATCTCCGAGGCGGATTCCAAAAAGAGCAAGGAGGAGTTGGAAGTTCTGCGAAAAGCCGCCAACTCCATCGACAGTTGGGAAAGCCCCTATAAGGTCATTATATCGGTGTTGATGCTTAAAGAAGGCTGGGATGTGCGCAACGTGACCACGATTGTCGGCCTGCGCGCCTATGCCGCCAAAAGTAATATCCTGCCCGAACAGACATTAGGTCGGGGATTGCGCAGAATGTACGTCGGCGCCGATGCGACGGAATATGTCAGCGTGGTCGGCACCGATGCCTTTATGGATTTTGTCGAATCCATTAAAAGTGAAGGCGTTGAACTGGAACGAAAGCCCATGGGGGCGGGCACAGGCGCCAAAACGCCTATTGTTATCGAAGTGGATCATGAAAATGACCGGAAAAATATAGAGAAGCTGGACATGGAAATTCCGGTCATGACGCCGAGAATGTATCGGAATTATAAAAACCTGGAAGAGCTTAATCCGGCAAATTTCAATACGTCTAAGATTGAATACAAACAATTCACGGAAGAAGAAAAACGGGAAATTATTTTCAAGGACATTACCAGCGGCGAAACCAACCATGTGACCTATCTGGAATCAAACGCCGTTAATGACTACCGGAGCGTGATTGGTTATTTCACGCAGGGAATTATGAAAGAACTGCGGTTGGTCAGTGGTTATGATGTTTTATATCCGAAAGTCAGGGAGTTTATTGCGGAGCATCTTTTTGAAAATCCTGTAAATATTAATGATCTCAACACACTTCGTAATTTGTCCGAACCCGGTGCGGCTCAGACTATTATGGAAACATTTAAAACAAAAATTAATAAATTGACCGTGCAGGATAAAGGCAGCGCGGAAATTAGAGATCACATAAAACTTCGGCAAACAAGACCTTTCGTGGCTAAAGAACAGGGCTTTTTGGTACCGCAGAAAAGCATCTTCAATAAAATTATCGGCGACAGCAACCTGGAATTACAATTTGCGTCCGCGCTCGAAAAATGGCCGGATGTTATTTCTTTTGCCAAGAATTATCTGGCCGTACATTTTGTTCTCGATTTCGTTGACTCAAAGGGAAACATGTCCAATTACTATCCGGACTTTTTTGTCAAGACAGACGAAAAGAATATTTATATCGTGGAAACAAAAGGCCTCGAAGAAATCGACGTGCCCTTAAAGATGGAACGCCTGAAAAAATGGTGCACCGACATCAATCAGTCTCAAAAGAAAGTCCATTTCAACTTTGTTTTTGTTGATGAAGAGGATTTTGAAAAATACAAGCCGGATAGTTTTGGCGGATTGGTTAAATATTTCAGAAAGTATAAAGATTAAAGAGTGTTAAACACCAGTTGTCCGAAGCTTGACGGATCGTGGAAGTTTCGCTCGGCAAGCGGCATCCAGGACAGCCAGTGGGGATGGGAGGTTTCATTCCCGCATTTATAAAAGTTGGCGCGCCAGATTTGCCCTGTGACGGCGCCGAACAACCCGGCATATTTTTCCAGCAAAGCAAACGGAAGAGAAAATTCCAGACACCAGACCAACGGCTGGACCATTTCCGGCTCAACAACAGAAGGCAGACTGGCAAAGCGCCGAATCTGCCCGTCGTCATCCGGCGTCAGAGGCACAAATTCCTGAAGCCGTCCGTTCACACGCGTCGGATTCGTCACGTAAGACTGATCTTCTACAGTTGCCCAAAAATAGTTTAGCTATTTTA
>DJVN01000275.1:0-9498 GCA_002441205.1 Syntrophaceae bacterium UBA6255
ACTCAGGCCGTTTTGTATGTTCTCGTCGCCAAAGGCTTTGTGGCCAGCTACTGGCTTTTCGTGATTGCTTCCTGCTATCTGCTGGCCTGTTACGGCGGTGGATTCGCCACGATGCCCGCTTTTGCCGCCGACGCATTCGGTCCGGCTTACATCGGCAAAGTATACGGATTTATGCTGACCGCCTGGAGCACCGCCGGTCTCATCGGCCCCTATGTGTTTGAGGTCTTCAAACCTCAGGCTCTGATGATTGCTGCCGGTTTGTTGACGGTCGGTTTCTGCATCGCTCTGGTTTACCAGCCGCCTAAAGGTAAAAAAGCTTAAATAGTCATTAAACGTTAAAATATCTAACCAAAAGCCCCTTCAGCATAAACTGAAGGGGCTTTATTTTTTTTATTCGCAGAATTTTATTGACATATAAATCTTTATTAAGTTAATGACGTGTGCCGTAAAGATTCAATCTCTTTCTCGCGCGGGTGATGGAGTTCACCTTTAATCGCAACTGCTGCTAATGACTCCTGTAAAATTCAATAACAGGAGTTATTATATGGAAAACATTTATTTACTCGCATCTTTTTGGTTTCTTGCCGCTGTTTTATCAACCATTCTTGCCAACCGCTTGAAAATTTCAATTGCCTTGATGGAAATCATGGTTGGCGCAGTTATCGGTTACGCAGCTTATAAATTTCATCTTACAGATAATCTTTCCTTAAACGCTGACTGGTTAAAATTTTGCACTGGCGTCGGCGCTATCATGCTGACATTTCTCGCCGGCGCCGAATTAAATCCCGATGCCATGAAATCCAAAATTAAAGAAGTTACTGTCATTGGACTGATCGGCTTTTTTGCTCCCTTTATGGGTTGTTCACTGATCGCTTATTACCTGATTGGATGGAATCTGCAAGCAAGTCTGCTTTGCGGCATTGCTCTTTCCACAACATCAATGGCCGTTGTTTACGCGGTAATGCTGGAGTACGGATTTAATCAAACCGACTTCGGCAAAGGCGTTTTGGGGGCCTGTTTCATCAACGACCTTGGAACAGTTATCGCACTGGGATTGATATTCGCTCCTTTCACATACAAGACGGTTATATTTATCGGGACAACAATCATCCTGATTCTTTTCTTGCGTCCTATGACTCATTACATCATCAAACGATTTGCTTATAAAACAGCTGCCATCAGGGCGAAATGGGTGATTTTCATATTGTTGTCCATGGGAGTTCTGGCTTTATGGTCGGGCAGCGAACCGGTTCTTCCCGCATATATCATTGGAATGGTTTTAGCAAGAACCATGGAAAGAGATGGTCATTTTGGCAGAAGATTAAGGACTTTAACCGTCGGCTTTTTGACTCCTTTATATTTTCTCCGAGCCGGAGCTCTAGTTTCCATACCGGCATTGCTTGCCGCACCCTTTGTTTTTCTTTTGCTTTTCATCGGCAAAGTAATCTCGAAAATATTCGGACTGTATCCGGCAATTCATCATTTCAAGGATGATAAAAAAGAGAAGTGGTATTACACCCTGCTCATGTCCACCGGTTTGACATTTGGAACGATCTCCGCCTTGTATGGATTGACCAATAACATCATCTCGCAGGAACAGTACTCCCTTATTGTTGGCGCCGTAATTGCCAGCGCGGTTATTCCAACGCTTATAGCCAATAAATTTTTCCTACCCGGTCATTTACTCGAACCACCTGTTTTAGATGACCAGGCTGCTGATGAAAAAGATATTATTAGAAAATTGTAATTTATAAAACTCATCAAATATCTATCGAAAGCATGTAATATTCGACTCTTCTGTGCTGATAAAGCGTTTCCATAATCTTTGTGTAACGCTTGCGCTGTTCTTCATATTTTTGCCTGAGCCCTCGCATCGAACCGGACTTGTAATCCATGATGGTCACGAGGTTATCCGACACAATCATTCTGTCCACGATGCCGAAACGTTCCTTATCCGAAATCTGCTGCTCGATATAGAGGTTGCCCGGCCTGAACATGATCGGGACAACATCGCGTCTTTGAACAAAGCGAATCGCCGTTTTATATTCTTCATCGTTCAGTTCTCCGGCCGGCGGCAATATCTCCTGATGAACAACCTTGGCCAGCCACCGGTGCAGCCGGTCGCCTCTCATGATGCCGGTTCTGATATTGGCGGATACCAGCGCCGGATCAATCTCGCCGTATTTTTCCGGCTCATTATTATGTTTTGCCGGCACATTGAATATCGTCACAGATGGAGGATTTTCCGGCTCACCGGAGGACGTGCAGATTTCCTTTCTGTTTCCGTCAGGAGCAAATCTCGTGAAAGTATCGAGGACAGCCTGATGAGCAGGCTTATAGTTTTCATTATTTTTCTTCGGCAGAAATACTGTCAGCGTCCGGACAGCCCGCGTCGCGGCGACATAGAACACATTGGCTTTTTCGCGGCGCATCCGCGCCAGATTGGTTTTGCGCGCGGCCATGATTTCTACGGCAATGGCCGATTTGTCCGCGGCTAAGAAATCTATTTCCTTGCTTGAAAACTGCACATGACACTTTTCCGATTCCAGATAAAAAGGCGACTCATTTTCTTCTTCATTCCAGAAAACAAAAACATGTTTGAACTGCAATCCTTTCGTGCCATGAATGGTGTCCACCTTAATATTTTCGCTGTCCTCCGCTTCCCGCACCTTGACATTAAACCGGACGTCGAACATTCTCAGCAGAAAAGCATCCACATCGGCGCCGCCTTCGCTGAAAAACGTCTGCGCCTCCTCCTGCCAGATATCCAGAATCGTCGCGGCGATTTTCCCGCGTAAATGTTCAATCGCGCAAATGACAGCTATCAACCCGAAAGGCCGGGGAAATTTCTGAGCATACTCCGCCCGGATTTCCTCCATATTGTTGAATACATCTTTCCATAACGGTGAGGCTGCCGCCGCAGCAATAAATCCTTTTTTATCCTCTTTTGCCAGAACACCGGCGATAAAAAACATGACGGCAACGCCTTCAGGCGTTGAAAGAAGCTGTCTTCCCTTTACCGCCGCCACACCAATCCCGTTCTTTAAAAGCTCGTCTTCAATTTTCTGCACATGGTTGTTGGTTAAAGACAGCACCGCCATGTCTCCCCAACAACATCCGTACTCGCTTTTTTTCTTCTTCAGATATTCGACGATCGCTGGATAAAAAGGAGCTTCCGATGCGCCTTCTTTTTCCAGCGCGACATGATTCACCTCGGTGACGCCGTCGAAAGACTTAACCTTCTCCGGCGCTTTCTGCATTTCGGTTTTTTCTTTTCCGTCAAAGAGATGGGTGACGAGTTCATTAAAAAAAGAAATCAGCAAAGGCGTGCTGCGATAATTGTTTTCCAGCGAGCTTTCCGTGATTTCCCCGTTTCGAATGTAATTGCCTATGGCAGTTTCCAGGGCTTCACGATCCGCGCCGCGCCATCCGTAGATCATCTGCTTCCAGTCGCCAACGGCAAAGAACGACCTTTCGCCGCGTTCGCCCCGGCCGGACAATATTTCATCAATCAGCGGCATCAATATTTCAATATCGCCCTTCGACGTATCCTGAAATTCATCAATCAAAAGATGTTCCGTCCGGTCAAGCCCCAGCGAAAAGTAATTGCTCATGAGCCTGGGACGTTCAGGCGATGTTAAACCGTCTAGTTCAAGCAGGCCCCGGCGCACATCAAGGAAAAAAATCAATCCTTTCTCGTTCTTAACCGAGGCAGCCGCCTCCAGATAAATGCCGCAAAGAAAGGCCACGGCCAGTTCACGCAGCAGAGCCTTGTTGACGGCCAGGTGTTCAGCAGTTTCCCGGTAATTCCGGAATATTTTTTTGAGTTCCGAATACGGTTTCTCATTCCAGTTGATCTTGCCCAGGCTTTTGTAATTTCCCAAATCATTATGAGTTGCTACCGTCCTGGACACAAAATTATTATAATTCGCCAAATAATTTATCACTCGATTCTTAACATTGGACGTCACCTGTCCCGCCAGTGCGTCAGCTTTTTCATAAAGAGATTTCAACCTGTTTCTCAAAACACCGTTTTGTTTCATGATGTCGTCTAGGTCGGCAAGCCTTTCCATATCCCACAAATAGCGCTCATGCGTCCGCTCATCTCTCAGCGCTTCCCAAAGCGCGTCAATATCCGTTCTTAAAATTCTTGCCGCCATGAGCAGCTTGTCGGCTTTGCCCTTTTGAATGACAGCATCGCGGAAACGAATTTCAATCTCACGCAATAATTCCATCTGCTCTTTCTCATCCGCGAGCTTCGGCGCGAAACCCGCCGTGGCAAAAAGCCGGTAAAAGAACGAATCGACGGTGGAGTAGCCGACGCGTCCCGCTTCCATAACCAGCCGCAGACGCTCCAGCAGAGGTTTTTCCTCTTGTTTGGATATTTTTTCCATCATCCGGGCGCGCATCTCGGTGGTTGCGGCGCGGGTGAAGGTCAGCGCGGAAATGAATTTTCCGCCGATAAATATCCGTTTTAACACTTCTTCGGTGAGTCTTGTTGTTTTTCCCGAACCTGCCGAGGCTTTCAGTAAAATACTTTTCATTACATGTTCCCCCGGACTGTTTTATAATAATCTTCCCTGCCGCATAACGCCTGAAACTGACAGTATTCGCACGCGGTGCCGTCATGATTCGGCGCGAGTTCTTCGCCGCCGATGATGGCGTCCAGTCTCTCTTTGACGGCCCGCATCAGTTCTCCGGCTTGCGTGATTTCTTTCTCCGGAAGTTTTATCTCCCGATCGTTTGTCGGCTCCTTCAGAAAATAAAAGCGAGCCCCCTGAGCGTCTTTATTGAAATGCTGATAGATGATTAGTTGCGCGGCGGGATGCAAAATGCCTTTTTCTTGAAATCGTTCCAGAACCGATGTTCTTTCCGAAAGGCTGTACTTGCTTTTTTTTGAATATTTGAAATCAATCACCTCGGTTCGTCCAGCGAGTGTGGCGATTCTATCTGAACGGCCGGTGATTTTATAACATCCGTCAATCATCCCCTCGAATTTCTTCTCGCAGCATAGGGCGTTGTCCGCAAAAACCGTAGCTTCGCCGGAATCCTTCTCATCGGCATATATCTCCTGCAACAAAATTTTTGCGTTGAGCATGTAGATACTAATGCCGTCAATCTCCCTCATCTCCGCATTTTCATCACTTTCCCAGAGCTCATCAAAAAGCTTTTCCCATTCGTCAAATCTTTCCTTCGGGCCGGTCGAGAGCCGCTTCAGGAATCGATGAACAAAATCTCCCATGTGCATATTTATTTTTTCATCATCCTCCATGAATGAAGGCGGCTTAATCCCGAGGATGTATTGATGGTAGAACAGGAAAGGACAGGCCAGAATTTTGGTCAGGCTCGAATAAGAATACGTGAAGTCCCGGAGCTTGTTTCTCAGGTTATCATCCAGGGTGATTGCGGTTTTTACCTTTTCCGGTTTCGCCGTCACGGATTCCCTGAACGCGGCGGCGGTAACGGATTTTCCGAATTCTTGCGCCAGCAGGCTCATGTAATAACTCGGCGTCCGCTCCCTGATTTGATCGTTAACGCCGACAATTTTGATGCGTTCACCCTGCGCGAGAATCTGACGGAAAATCAGATCCTCATATTCGAAGACGCTTTTGCGCAACTGCGGAACATGTACCGGATTGATGAAAGGTCCTTCGAAAGGCTGCGAGGGCATGATACCGGCATCAAGGGAAAGGATCAATCCCCTGCTGAATTTCTCTCCCGAAACATGACCGAAACCGACCACCTGCACCGGCGAAGACCGGCTGCCCGTGACGCGGAATTTTCTCGTTTCAATCAGCATGCGCGCGGCATCGGCCAGATTGAGCCCCAGCCGTTCTTTCCACGAATCGATCAGCGTGGCAAAAGAGATGGCCGTCTCCAGCGCCTCGCATTCCTCGCGCGCGTAATTTTCCCTGTTTTGGGATAATTCCATCGCACAGTCTGTGGCATACTTTTTAAAATCCAGTGCGCGGCACGACCGTCCGGCTTTTTCTATTTCCGCAAACAGCCTTTTTCCGGCTGAGGTCGTCGAAAAAGGCTGCCAGACGGCCAGATTGACGGCATTGCCGAAATACCTGAGCGACCTGTTCCAGAGCATCGGCGTCAGCGACTCATCCAGCAGAAAAATCATCATCTGCTCCCTGTCCTTTCGCTCTTTGAGAAACGCGGAAATCTCCAGCGTGACCAGATCAACCAGCGAATGAAGTCCCGCAAGCGATACCAATTCCATCCCTGCGCCGTCCGAGGATAAAATCGCGCCGCCGAAGGACAGGATAAGATTTTTTGCCGAATCAAACGGCAGCTTTTCCGGTCCGGACAAACCGGCTCCGAACAGAGGCGGATCGAGGAATAATCTTTCTTTTTTTATCTTTCGGTAGAAACGCTCAGTCACCGGCGTTATCGCGGGAAGTCCGATAAACACTTCCTTTTCGCCGGGTGTGACGGTTTCGAGCGTTGCCATCTCCAGATCCGGCATGAAGAAATTTAATTTCGCCAGCCACTTCCGGAACGCCAGCGCCGTTTCCAGATATTCCTCGAGCCTCGCCCATTCGTCGTCGGTAAACCGCTCCGCCCCGTAAATTGTATTCCTGCTGATTTTGTATTCCGCAAGTTTTGCAATAATGGGCAAAAGACCGGCAGCGCGCCGGACAGGGTAATGCTCATCCGGAAAATTTTCGGCAATGAACCGGATAAAATAAAGCAACCCTTCATCACCGGGAACGGGCTCAAGATTCAGTTTCTCACTGCTTTTTTTGCTGATATAGGATTTAAGTCCCTCTACCCGGGGAAGTATTCCGCCCACTTCGCTGTGAATAAAGTGCTGCACCGGGTCGACAGCTCTTTCGCCGGCACAAATGATTGTCCAACCGGAAAGATCGGGATAGTCATAGCGCAGAAGCTCAATTAACTTTTCCGAATATTGTGACATTCTTTATCTCCCATTTTCCTTATGTCGGTACTTCGGCCAGATGTTTGGCCAGTATTTCCATTTTATTGAAGGGCGCATTCCCCGAATGCACCGCTTGCTTTATGTCGGATTGTTCGGGAAATAATCCTTACATGAGATTGCTTCTGTCGTTACTCTCCCCCACAATACATTACGACATAGTTTCTTGATTTAAAATGTCGAATTTTAATAGCATAATTTTCAAAATATGGTAACAAGGAGAAAATTTTTGTCTAATTCTATCTTTTATGAAATATTTTATTAATTCCACAGCAGGTTATCATAAACACGATTTAAACTCCCTCGGCTGGGAACTTACAGTTTGCAATGCTCTGGAGCCAATTGACAGCGCTTGCAGGAAAATTCTTGCGTCACCTTGTTCATTTGGCGAGCAACTTTACAATTTCCTCAAAAAAATGATTTCACTTGACGATATCCGCTATGTTTTAGAAATAGGTGGCGGCCTGGGCTATCTGATGCGCGATTTTTTGACACTCAACCCGCGAATGCAGGCCAGAATGATTGACATCTCTCCTTATCTGCTTAACAAACAAAAAGAGACTTTAAAAGCATTTAAAACTGATTTTGAACTTGCCGACATCCTGGCTGTTGATCCCGCGTCATTCTCCGTTTTCGATCTGGTGATGATGAACGAAAATCTGGGTGATCTGCCCACCCTCATAACCGCACAGGCAAAAGACGATCATTCAGAACCCGCTACTACCCAGATCTTGGCAAAACTGGAGCATTTCAAAAATAAATACAATCTTCCGCTGGGACTCAATGAAAACGAGCACATCAACATCGGCGCGATGGAAATTGTGGAAAAACTCTGTCTGGCCGGAATCCAATACATCTATTTAGGCGAACACAGCTGCGAGGCGGCTGTTCCCGAACCAATAAAACCCTATCTGATACTACCCTCTTCCGGCATCCCTGAAATGATATCCCTGAAAGGACATAAGGAATTTACCATTAAATTTTCCTGCTTGCAGAAAATCGCCGAAATGCTAAATTACAGCGTGCAGCGCGGTTCTTTCGCCGATTTTCTTCCACTAACTTTGAGCGACAAGGTTAAAACAGCATTGAGAATACCGACACCTTTTAACGATGAGCAGGAAATCATCCGGCAGTTTGTTTATGATCTTTACAAGTACGAATATTTAATTTTAATCAAAGGAGATAAATCATGAAAAGGAACACGACAATTATTTTTATGGCATCAATCCTCTTTTTATCTTTTTCAGTCGGTCAAACACTGGCTTTTCGCTGCGGCAACGGCCTTGTGAGCACAGGTGATACCAAGAATCAGGTGATGATGACATGTGGCAAACCTTCGTCAACTGAAAAGAAATGTATAGAGACCTGGACAACGAAGAAAAAGAAGTGTGATAAAAAAGTGGAGGTTTGGTATTACAATTGCGGCGACGGTGATTTTGTTTACGCTTTGACATTTGAAAACAATACCTTAATTGCCGAAAACACCGAAGGTCGCGGCAAGGGCAAATCGGAGTGCCAGGGAAAATGACCATCTATATTTTGTGAATGATTTTAAATAATGTTAACTTCATGCTTGTTTGGGAATTTAATTATTACGAAAGGTCTTCCTCGTGGACGATTCTTAGATTATGTAATACATTTATCATATTTGAGTTTCATTAAAATTTGTGCCTTACAATAAGCTATTAACGGCAGTAACCTTTTACCGTGGCGAATTCCAGCAACTGGCAGTTTCCCCATTCACAAAGCCTTTGCGCATCTTTGCAGCCATCTTTGCTGTTTCCCTGAAATAGATGAGCAACCGCCCGGCTGTGATAGGCTGAGACATAATCAGGTTTAAGCTTTATTGCCTTGTTAAAATCTTCAATGGCAGGCTGATACTGACCGAGTTTAGCATAAATGGTCCCTTTGTTGTAATAGGCATCAACAAAATCCGGGGCAAGGCTGATAGCTTTATTAAAATCTTCTATAGCGTGCAGATGTTGTCCGAATTCAGCATACATGGTTCCCCTGTTATAATATAACTCGGCCAAATCCGGACTGATTCGGATAGCCTCGTTATAATCGTCCATCGCTAATTTGTACTGACCAAGTTTTGCGTAGGCATTGCCCCGGTTAGTGTAAAATTGTCCTTCATCAGGTCTCAAACGTATGGCCTTCTCGTAATCATCCATAGCACGACTGACTTGACCTGTTTCGATATAAGATTCAGCTCTATCGCTATAATAATGTGGGCTATCAGGATTAAGGCGGATGGCTTCGTCGTAATGAGCGATGGCCCGTGCGAAATCATTATTTTTTTGCAATTCCACGCCTACAAGATGATGCACAAGATGATTATTATTTGTTACCTGCAACGTGTGGCTAAAGAGAGTTATGCTATTTTTCCAGTAGTTGCATTGCCGCCATGTCAAAACAGCAAGGATTACCACGGCGATTATTCCTGCGGGCAATAAAACCTTTGTCCGGATGTTTCCGTTCGTAAATAAAAGTGGAATGCCCCAGACCAGCATCATGGCTATGCCAACAAACGGCAAATACATATGGTGATC